>CAZFXE010000083.1:0-6670 GCA_964522945.1 uncultured bacterium | reverse complement strand
GAAATACATAGGTTCTTTCATTTATCGATTCCCGTATAATGGGTCCCCATATGTGGACTTTTCCGGAAGAATTTGATGTTATTGTCGTTGGTGCTGGCCATGCAGGCTGTGAAGCTGCGCATGCTTCTGCCCGCATGGGCGCAAAAACTCTTCTTCTAACGATGTCTTTAGACACGATTGGCAAGATGAGCTGCAATCCAGCCATTGGCGGAACAGCGAAGGGCCATATCGTCCGCGAGATCGATGCAATGGGCGGTATCATGGGTAAAATTGCAGATGCCACCGCCATTCAATACCGCATGCTCAACAGCTCTAAAGGCCCTGCTGTTTGGTCGCCTCGAGCTCAAAGCGATAAGCTGGCTTACCAAACAGTGATGAAGAAAAAGCTGGAAGAGATCCCTAATCTTTTCATCAAACAAGGAACCACAGAAAACCTCATCGTCCACGATCAAAAAGTCGTTGGTGTCGAGACTCAGGAAGGGATTGCCTATTCTGCTAAAACCGTCATCCTTTCTTCAGGAACCTTCATGCGCGGCATGATCCATATCGGATCGACAACCTTTGCGGGAGGCCGTGCAGGTGACAAGCCTTCGATCGGACTTTCTGCCAGCTTGGAACAATACGGATTTAAACTCGGAAGGCTTAAAACCGGAACGCCTCCCCGCGTTAACCGCCGCAGTATCGACATTACCCAAATGGAAGCGCAGTGGGGAGAGTCAGGCATCCGTTTTTCCTACGATGAACCTGAAGGTCCCGGACTTCCTCAAGTCCCTTGCTATATTACCTACACTTCTGAAGAAACAAAAAAAGTCGTTCTAGAACATCTCCATCTTTCGCCGATGTATTCTGGAAAGATCCAAAGCCGAGGCCCGCGCTATTGTCCTTCCATCGAAGATAAATTTGTCCGTTTTGCAGATAAAGAAAGGCACCAAATATTCATTGAACCTGAAGGTCTGCAAACCGATGAGCTCTATATCAACGGCATCTCCACTTCTCTTCCGTTCGATGTTCAAATAAAAATGATCCGGACGATTCCTGGCCTGCAAAATGCCGAGATTATGCGACCAGCTTATGCTATTGAATACGACTACATCACCAGCGGCCAGCTCCATCCGACATTAGAAACAAAATCCCTTGAAGGTCTTTTTATCTCAGGCCAGATCAATGGCACCACCGGTTATGAAGAAGCCGCCGGGCAAGGTTTGATCGCCGGGATTAACGCAGCCCTTAAAGTCCAAGGAAGGCCGCCGTTCTTCCTAAAAAGATCGGACGCTTATATCGGCGTGATGATCGATGAGCTTATTACCAAAGAGCTCGATGAGCCTTACCGGATGTTCACCAGCCGTGCAGAACACCGTTTACTCCTACGGCAAGATAACGCTGATCGGCGCCTCATGCGGTATGGCTATGAGCTCGGTATGATTAGTAAAGAAAGATTTGACAAACTTCAGCTGAAAGAAAAAACAATTACGCAGCAGGTCGAGCTCCTGACTAAAAAATTTATCCAGTTAGAAAACAAAAGTTATACTCTTGCTCAGCTGCTTTGCCGGCCTGAAATGACCTATTCTCAATTACTGACCGATTATCCTGCTCATCTGCAAGACCATGGCAGTGAGATCAATTTCCAAGTCGAGATCCAGGTTAAATATGCTGGCTACATCGATCGGCAATATCAAGAAGTTGCCAAGTTAGACGGCGTAGAGAAAATGGAAATT
This sequence comes from uncultured bacterium, assembly GCA_964522945.1. GTDB lineage: Bacteria > Chlamydiota > Chlamydiia > Chlamydiales > Rhabdochlamydiaceae > PALSA-1444. Next base: position 4,955 of record CAZFXE010000083.1, on the reverse strand, counting down.
CCCACTAATCTCGACTTCTTGCTAATCGCGGGACTTAGCCGCGAAGCTAGAGAGAAACTCGATAAAATCAAACCCCGCAATGTCGGCCAAGCGATGCGTCTTGGCGGCATCACACCTGCGGACATCCAAGTTCTGATGGTTGCACTACGCAATAAAAATCTTTATAGTGAAAAAGATGAATCCACCGACTGCCCTCATTGTTAGTGAAGATGCCTCAAAGCTTGCAACGCTCAAAAAAATCTTGAAAGATTCATTTCATTTGATCGAAAGAGCTGATGTGAAAGAAGCTCTGGAGCTGTTAAAACATACACGCGTTGATTTGATCATTCTCGATGCCAAAATCAAACACGGGCACAACATTGAGACAGCAGAAAAACTCCGTACGGCTGTTTTTAAAGACACCCCGATTTTGCTCATCACTGGCAACATTAAGAAGAGCTTTGCGCAAATAGCCCTAAACTCAGGTATCACAGATTTTATCAATGAACCTCTAGACAAAGATGAGATCGAACAAAGGATTGCGGTCGCCTTTAAGAATCAAGACCGTCCTAAGAAAATCTCACAGATTGCTCAGCGCAGCACGCCAAAGATGAGATCCTCCTTGCCACTGACCACCCGAGAATTCTTAAGCGACCAGGCAATTAAAGAAATCGGTAAAGCCCGTAAAGCTTCGACGATCATCAGTTTGCTGATGATCGAGCTCGATGATTTTAAAAAAATCCCAGCAGCAAAAAGTGACGGGGCCCAGCAGCACCTGGAAAAAATACTCCAAGAAAACCTTCGCAAAAATGACATCTTAATTCCTCAAGGCCCTGGAAAATTCATTCTCATGCTGCCTCGAACATCCAATCGCGCGGCAGAAATCATTGCCGAGACCATCCGCACGGAAGTCCTGCGCACCTCTTTTAGCATCCCGCTTTCAGTTTCGATTGGACTTATCAGTTTGGACAAATCGGTTCCTGGTTCGGCAGATGAGATTTTTGACCGGCTCTTAGATGGTGTAAAACGAGCAACGACTGAAGCTAAAAAAACAGGGAATAAAATCGTCTCGTCATGAACATTCTCCATCTCACAAACACGTCCATCTATGATCAGCTCCTCTTAGAAGAACAGCTGCTAAGAGAAGATGACCGGAATTTCTGCCTGATCAACACTGGATCGACCCCTGCTATTGTCATGGGCATCTCAGGTAAAGCCGACGCCTTAGTCCATCTTGACCAGCTTCCGGATTCGATCCCTATTATACGCCGATTTAGCGGCGGAGGGACTGTCATTGTGGATGAAAATACCGTCTTTGTAACCTTTATCTGCAATAAAACAGACCATGAGTTTCCAGCTTATCCAGAGCCTATTTTACGTTGGGCAGAATCGGTCCTTGCACCTGCAACGGAAGGACTTAAGCTCAGGGAAAATGATTTTGTCATCGGTGAAAAGAAATGCGGCGGCAACGCCCTCTATATCAAAAAGGACCGCTGGCTCGTCCACACTTCATTTTTATGGGACTATGATCCGGCACGAATGAACCTTTTAAAACATCCGGCAAAAACTCCAAAATACCGTGATGGCCGCTCGCATGAAGAATTCATCTGCTCTTTATCAGATCATCTTGAAGATAGAGAAATCTGGATCGAAGGTTTGAAAAAGGATCTAGCAAGTCGATTAGGAGCCAAAGAGCTTTTAGTGGAAGAACTCACTACAAAAAAACTGAGCCACCATGGCACGTCGATTGTAGCCCCACTTGAACAGTCTGCACTCGAAGTGTTGTAAGATCTTGAATGCTTTTTTCATCCATCTCCGTGACATTTTGGAGTTTTTGCAGAGCAGCTTCACATCGACTTTTAAGCTTTTTCATTTCCTGGACTAGCTCCCTAAGGACTAATTTATTTTGATGAATTTCTTTGAGGTCTTCAGCGAGTTTTTTAACGTCTGTCGTCATAACCGTGCTGAGTTTCCTGAGCATCTCTGCTATTTGCTCTTCGCTTAATTTTTCCCGTTCTTGACTAGCTAAGATACCCATGATCGTTGAATTGGATTTTTCAAGTGTCTCAAAACATTGTCTTAAATGTTCTGCCTCACCTGCAACAACCTCAATACTTTGCGTATTACCCACAAGAATGCCCTGCCTTTCTCCCACCAATTGGCGAGTAGCGGCAGAAGAGTCATTAGTAGCTATAGACGCTAACATTGACATGGGACGACCTGCTCATTGTTTTTGCTGCTAAGGCTTGCTGTTCAAGCAACGATTCGACATCTCCCTGAAGATCTGAAATCAGTTCTCCTTTGATCTTTGCCGCTTGCGTGGTCTTGGCTTCAAAAACCTCTAATTTTGTTACCATCTCTCCAACACTTTGCGTTAGCTCTGTGAGCTCTTGCATCAGTTTTGTAGCTTCTTCTTCCTCTTCGGCAATTTGCTTGACTAGTTCGACACGTGATGTGAGCGCCTTCTGACCAAAAACCGTGATATTATTCTGAGAGATAAGTTCTGGTAAAACTGCCTGAAGAAATGTGATGCGCTCGCTGACAAGAGCTAGTAAATCAGCATTAGCAGGGTAATTTTGTTCCAGATCTTTTAATTTGAGAGTGCTTGTTTCCCACTGCACTTTTTTTTCATTGGCAACGTCTGTCAGTTTCTTGAGCGTTTCATTGGAAATCTCCAATAAGGGCCCAAAACTTTTGATGATTTCTTCCTGTTCTTGGATAGATCTTCCGGACTCTTTCACGTTTTGAGCCATTGTAAAAAGGCTATCTAGCGTATCGAATATCTTTTCTCCGAATAATGCAACTCCAGACGCTGTGACAAAAACGGGAGCAGAACTCATTGCCAAAGATCCAAATGAAAAACCTAAAACAGTATCCGTAACTCTTTGTACTATTGACTGGTCCCCAGAGATCGACTCAGATGATACTTCCTCTAGAAAGCCTGGAATGACAGACATTGCCAAACCGGTATTGAACAATCCTCCGGAGACGATGTCCTGCGAAGGAGGTTGATTCACACGCATACTCATATAATTCTCCTATAAGCTTCAAATGTTTGTACGACTCTTGTTAAATCACTAATTTGCTGCGTCGAAAGCTGCACTGTTGCTTCGAGATTAGAAGTTGTCTTATCAATCGCAGTTCCAATTTTATCAAGTTTTGGCACTAACGGCTTTAGTTGTTCACAAATCCCGCTATAAGTCGTCAGCATAGAGTCCATGCTCTTTCTTAAGCTTCTTTCGTGTACAATGAGTTCTCTTAATTCAGTTGATTTCATGAGAGTTTCAATGAGCGTATTGACATTTTCTAGATCAGTCGCGAAATTCGATGGAATGACCGTACTCAGTTCTGCGGCCTTTTCGGTATTAGTGGTTTTCGCAGTTTCTGCTTCGGCAACAGACTGGCTAAATGTAAGTAAAGACTGCTTAATCGTCTCTAATTTCTTTTTGGCTTCTTCGAGTTTAGCTTCATTTTGCTTCATCACTTCATTTTGATCGGAAAGATCTAGATTGATGTTAGAGATCTGAAAATTATCAATGAGCACTAAGGCCACAGCAATATTGCCCATGATCTGCGGATTGACCACATTGAAGTAATGGTTGTTCCCCAGCATGGCAACGACAATAAGAAATTTTCTTAAGCTCATCCATGAGACGACTTTGATCTGCCGCCCGACGATTTGGTAGTTCGAGACGGTGATGAGAACAACACCTGCTGCTGCTGCTTTTCCATAAACATGACCTGCAACAATAGCGACACTGACCATCACCACGCCTGTCTTCCAGTTCGTTATAACTTCAGCTCTTAGGCGGTGATAATTTTCGACGGTGATCATACTAAAACTTTTAGTATGAAATCATAAAATTTTTAGCCGATTGCAGCAAGTGTTTAGTTATCTAAGTATGCATCAGGGAGGCTGATGAGATCGTGCAGCGCTTGTTTGGAGACTTCGCGTCCCATGACAGCGATCGATTCCGTGAGCGGGATATTTTTTGGACAGACCTTGGCACAGTTTTGAGCATTGCCGCAATCACTGATGCCGCCCTCATCCATGAGAACACGAAGTCTTTCAGGCGCTTGCATCTTGCCGGTAGGATGGGAATTGAAAAGCCGGACTTGAGAGATCGCCGCAGGGCCCATGAACTTGGAGTTGTTGTTGACTTGGGGACATGCCTCTACGCAGCAGCCGCAGGTCATGCAAGTTGAAAGAACATAACGGGCTTCTTGGATTTTCGGATCTTGCTTAGGTCCAAAACCTCGTTCAAAAGAGCCATCGATTTCAACCCAGCCGCGGATTCTTTTGAGGTGTTCGAACATGGAGGAGCGATCGATCACTAAATCCCTGACAAGAGGAAATTTTGTCATCGGAGCAATTGTCACTGTACGGCTTTTTGACTCACCGATCAGATTTTGGATCAGAGCAGTACAAGCTTGGCGAGGTTTGCCGTTGATAAGCATGGAGCATGAGCCACAGACTTCTTCAAGGCACCCTTGTTCCCACGCAATTGGCTCAACTTTTTGGCCTTTCCGGTTGACCGGGGATTTTTGAACATCCATCAAAGCGGAAATGATGTTGTAAAACGGCTTTACTTCTAATTCGAACTCTTCCCAGTATTGCTTCCCAGGAATGCCGCGGTAGATTTTTAAGACAAATTTTTCAGTCATATCGGCAGCTGTATATTGGAGGGGATGTTTTTGAGGGTCGGTTTAATTTTTTTCGCACTTACATAATCTCGTTCAGACGGCTCTAAATAAGAGACATTGACCTTTTTAAAGGTGATCTCAGGTTCGTCTTTATTATAGGTAGCAATCGTCGTTTTGAGCCAATTCGCATCGTCCCGTTTAGGATATTCGGGTTTGAAGTGGGCACCGCGGGACTCATTTCTTACCAAAGCACTTTTTGTCATTGCTAAAGCCAGTTCTAGCATGGCTCTGAATTGATTCGCAAATGCATAAGTTTGGTTCATCAAATGACC
>CAZFXE010000082.1:0-6674 GCA_964522945.1 uncultured bacterium | reverse complement strand
CAGATGGTAGAATTTGCTCCTGATTGTATTGCAGCTATGGTTGGGCAAAAGCTTATTGCAATTTGGCTTCATCCAAAAAATTTACCCTCAAGCTAACGGATACGGGTCGCGGAGATTTTGAGAAAGATCATATTCACTCTTGAAAAATGGCTAAAAAACAATCCTAATGCAAGTTTAGGAGATCGAGCTGCTGCTGAGAATATTGTCTTGGATTTGAAAAATGCTTTGGAAATACAAAAATGAAAACAATAACGCTGGAAGAATGTAAAAAGTTATTAAAAGAAAAATTTCCCGAATTTATTCCCTATTGGGAGGCAGAAATTTCTTTATGGGGAGAAGAAGGAATATTAGCCTTGTTTTCGCCATTTTCTAGCTATACTATAGAGGTTATAAAAGCTAATAATCCAAGTCAATTAAAAAAAATATTTGATAGTGTTGAATTTTTGATCTCTGAAGGCGATGAGTCAGTGAAAAATGGGGTTGCGACTGTCTTTTTGGAAGACCTAATGAAGCAGGATCCTGCTGAATTTGAATTCAAAACAATTTGTCCATATTTAGGAAAAAACTCCATAGGTTATTGCAGAGATTGGGATGAGTTTTGCGGAGTTAGAACAGACGGTCTTTGGACTGATGAAGAAAAAAGCGCACTCAAGATTGAGTCACAAATTAATCGCAATGAAGGTTACAGGATTGCCATGTGTTTCTTAGAAAAATATTGTGCTAAGACTCGCTCAAGAGATGTAGGAGCACTTTTAAATAAGATGCATTTTATTAATGGAATTGAAACTGCTGATCCTAATGCATGGAAAATATGGGATGAGTGTGCTAAAACTATTAAATCAAAAACTAAAAAGGGAGGTTTTGATATCGTGGAAGCCTATCAAACCCTGCAAGACTTCTTAGGTCAATATAATCAGGTTGCTAAATCTAATGATATTAGCTCACTGTTAGTGGGGATGGATTTGTTAGATTACAAAAGCACTCGAGATCCCGCTGCTTGGTCTGATTGGATTGAGTGTGTGAATAGTTGTATTAACTGGGAAAAGCCTGTAAAATAAAGAATTAAGCAGGGTCTTTACCTGTTAAGGTAGCTTACCGCTTGGCTCTTTACGGGAAGCATTCCACTAGGCGCCATTGGATAATAGTGGCTAAGCAGGTTTTTAACACCAAAGGTGTTGAAAAGTTCTTTCGTTATTCTATCTTTTGCCCAATCACGAGAGACCAATTACCTAAAGAATTGATCCTGCGTATTTCTTTAAAACCATAAGATTGGCTATGGAATTACCCTCCCCTAAAGTTTCAGTTATTTGGCCTCAGTTGATCTAAAATAAAGTTTTACTTCCATTTTTTTAATCAATCCGATAATATCGGATAAGATTTGTGTAGATAATTACTAAAATACTTATGTTTTAGTAAGTTGTGTAATAGCCTCAAAATTAATGCTTTTAAAGGGATAAATCTTGGGTGTCATAGAGCATGAGGAATGGCATCCTAGGCTTAATAATGAGGCTAAAATGGCCAGTAGGGCCATTTATTCTGGTCTGGCTGGATTTGGGTCTATGAGGGCTTTTGGGGAACTCCTAGCTTACTTAAAAAATCGGAAGAGTTATTATCTAAGGCATACCTTCACAAGGAGGTCGTAAATGGTTGAAAATCTAATAGAAAGCATCACCTTTTCTAGGAATGCCTCTCAGCTGAAGGTAGAAGCCTTTACAGACCGCCTCTATATCCGCTCATATGACAAAGAGGATTTTGAAAAATGCCTATCTTTGTATGGAGATCGGGAGCTGACGAGATATTTTGATCATGGGGAACCAAGAAGCCATAAAGAAATTTTAGAGTATGTGGGGAATAGGGGATCGAGATATTTTGATCACGGTCTTCCATTTGGGATATTCTCGGTGTTTTTGAAGGATGTTTTTGTAGGGCAAGTCGATTTAGTTCCTGCAGAGAATCCTGGTGAGGTAGAAATTGGATGGATCTTTCTAGGAGAGTTCCATGGTCAGGGGCTTTGCTCTGAAGCAGTCATGTCTTTTTTAATGCCGCTAGTTCAGCGGATCGTCAATATGAAATTCAAGTCTAAAGGTGTTGAGATTAATCGAGTGGTTGCAACGGCGCATCCGGAAAATATTTCTTCGAATAAGATTATTCAAAAAGCAGGTCTTTTGCTTGATCGGAAAGGATTAAGATACGGCGGGAAACCTAGGAATTGGTACTGCCTTAGTTTAAAACCGGAGGAGGGACAATGAAAGAGTCAACTCTAGTTTGGCGAGCTGATGAATATCACAAGTTGTCATTAGCTCAGGATTTAGCTGCGAAAGAGTTCCTGAAGAGGCTTTCGATTAAAAGAGATGCAACTATTTTGGATGTCGGATGTGGAAATGGTAAAATCTCAGCAAAGCTTGCGAAAATGGCAGAAGAGGGTCAAGTTTTAGGCATCGATAAATCTCGTGAGATGATTTCTTTTGCCAAGGAAAACTTTCCTAAAGAACATCTTTCGAATTTAGTCTTTAAAATTCAGGATGCTCAAAAACTACTCTTCAAGGGTAGGTTCGATATGGTCTTTTCATCCTTTGCATTGCAGTGGATTGAAAATAAGAACCAATTCTTTCAGAAATCATATAGGGCATTGAAGAAGGATGGAAAACTAGCGATGATTGTTCCAACGGGTGTCAGCCCTGAGTTAGAGCATGCTGTCCATACGCTGATTGAGCTTCCTAAATGGAGAGAATACTTCCAGGGGTTCCATCCTAATTGGTTTTTTTCTGATAGTAAATCGATCAAACACTTGATTTTGGAGAATACTTTTAAGATTGAGTACTCTCACGCGTCGATCCAGGAAGTTGAATTCCCTTCAAGAGGGGCCTTTGAAAGATACGTCTTGTTATGGTTTCCGTATCTTAAGCCATTGCCTGAGGGTTTAAGAGACGGTTTTTTCAGAGATGTTCTTGAAGAATATTTTAGGCAACTACCAGTCCAATCCAATGGATCTGTTCTACTTAGGATTCCGAAATTCGAGATCATTGCCACTAAACTATCCAGTTCTTAAAGGAATCTTGGTTAGAAAAGGTTCTTAAGGTAAAACGGAGAGAAAGACCCTTAAGGTAAAAATGGCCCTTATCCAAGCCACCAGACCTCAGTTCCGTGTCATCATGGCTGTGACGTTTGGCAACATCCTTGAATGGTTTGAAATCTATCTTTACGCATACTGGGCGCCTTATCTTTCCCGTGTTTTTTTCGATTTCCATTCTGATCTAGCAAATCTCATTAGTATGTTTGTGATTTTCGGTGCGGGCTTTTTAGCTAGGCCTTTCGGAGCGATCTTTTTCGGTCGCCTTGGGGACAGGATTGGTCGTAGACGTGCTTTTACTCTGTCGATTACTCTGTTGACGATTCCTACGTTTCTCATTGGTTTTCTTCCGACGTATGCACAAGTTGGGGTTCTTTCACCGATTCTTCTAGCGATCATGCGTATCTTGCAATCGTTTCCTTCTGCGGGAGAAGCTCCGGGAGCCTTCTGCTATCTGTATGAATATGCTGATGCTTCTAATAAGAAATTCATGACGAGCTGGGGTGCATATGGAAATCAGGTAGGAGCAATACTGGCTGTTGTGGAATGTTTTCTGATGAAAAAATTCATGCCTGAATCATTTCTGCTGACATGGGGATGGCGGATCTCATTTTGGACGGGAGGTCTCTTAGGCCTTTTTGGGATCTATCTTCGTCATCAACTCGATGAGACGCCTTCTTTTAAAAAGGTCCAAGAGCTCCATGAGATTGCCAAGTCAACATTAACCAGAGTTCTGAATAGCCAGTGGAGAAATATTCTTTTAGGAACTGGGTTTGGTGTTATCGATGCTGCGACTTTCTATCTTGTTGCTTCGTATATTCCTGCGTATTTTAACGAGGCCCTTGGCCTCGGTGCCTGGGCTGACGTCAGCGTCACCCTTTTTATTCTGATTCTGACGACTGTTTTACTTCCTGTTTTTGGAAGGCTAGGTGATCGATATAACGCGAAAAATATGATGATTGCTTCTACGTTGATGATCATTGGCCTTCTCTATCCAATGTATGTCACTATCAATCACACGAATCTATTCTGGATTGGTTTGATAGGAGTGCTTTTCCTTATCCCGATCACATGTATTATTGCGCTTCTTCCTTACTTTCTGACAAATCTCTTCACGACCACCTGCCGTTTTACTTGCGTTGGGGTATCGCTTAATCTCGCTGATGGCATTATCGGTGGATTTACACCTGCTATTGCTTTAATGCTTTTTCACATGACGGGTAATCAAGCTGCCTTCTGCTGGTATATTTTGGTCTGCGCTCTCATATCGTTGGTTTCTTATTTTTACATCAAAGAATGATCTCGTGCGTTGACTAAAGACCTTTAGTCAATTATGTAGGACATAAGCGATTGATTTGTTTATATAACAGTCTTATATTTAAGAGGTTAAAAGGCGGTATTGCACGAATGTTATCATTTTGATAACATTCGTGCATGGGCAAAAAAGATCAACTTTTTGAAATGGCTGACCGTCAACAGGGATATTTTACGGCCGGGCAAGCGTTAGACTGTGGTTACTCTCGGCCGAACTTCAAACGTCATGTCATTTCTAAGGAATGGATAAAAGTGCAGCGGGGTATTTACCGATTGGCGCGTTATCCTGTTACTTCACATCCAGAGTTGGTCGTATGGAGCCTATGGAGCCGTGACATCAACGGGAATGTGCAAGGGGTTTGGTCTTATGAAACAGCATTGGAAATTTATGAAATTTCAGATGTCATGCCTGCTAAAATGCATATGACTGTACCAAAGAAATTTCGTAAGAGGTCAAATATCCCTAAACAGCTTGTTCTTCATTTTGAGGATCTTCATAAAACCATGATCAAAGGCCAACAAGGATATTTTGTCACATCTCCACTGAAGACAATTGTAGATATTGTTGTAGAAGGAAGATTGTCTGAAGAGTTAATCGTTCAAGCTATCCAAGAGGCACTTCAAAAGGGCCTGATTTCTCATAAAGAACTGCAAAAAATAGCTGAAGCTAAAACAAAACTGATGAGAATTCTCAATGACTACAAAATATAAAACAGCAGCTGATTTTAGAAAAAGTCTTGAAAGTCGCTTAAATAACATCGCAAATCATAAGGGTGAGAATTTGCAGAGGCTTAGAAAAAAAGTGGCATTTGACAGATTACTAGCACGTCTTTTTTCAACGGATGAGCAGAATTTTTTTCTTAAGGGAGGCTATGCGATGGAACTAAGAATTAAAACAGCTCGTGCAACGAAAGACATTGACCTTACTTGCCTAAAGAGAATGCAAGGTGAGGGAGAATTTTTGAGTGCTTTAATCTTAGATGAGCTGCGTACTCTTGCTGAGCGAGACCTTGGGGATTTTTTTAGTTATCGTATTGAAAAGCCACAGATCGAATTGAATAATGCACCTTATGGCGGTGCAAGATATCCTGTCACAGCTCTTCTAGATGGTAAGGTCTTTGTACGGTTTCAACTTGATGTGGGAGCTGATGCAATTGTAACTAAAATTGAAAAATTGCAAGCAACTGATTGGTTGGATTTTTGTGGAATTCCTTCTCCAGTTTTTTCAGTAGTTTCCATCGAACAGCAATTTGCAGAAAAATTGCATGCTTATACGCTTCCTCGTCTTGAGAGACCCAATACACGTGTGAAGGATTTGGTCGATATGGTACTTCTTGCAAAAATGAAATCTCTTGATCTTCAGATTTTACAAGACGCCATAAAGGCGGTTTTTAAAGTGAGACAAACGCACTTGCTCCCACAACAGATTGATTCGCCGCCAGAGGCATGGGAAATTCCTTACAATGAGCTTGCGAAGGAATGTGGTCTTTCATTGAATCTTGACGAGGCCTTTAGAGCAGTTGAAAAGATTTATTCTAGCATCCATTAACGCTAAATGTCGTAAAAAAAGAGGGTGTAGAGCTATACAGGGAAAAGAATGAAAAAATCGATTGTACCGATGCTAGCTACGCTGATTGAAAAGCCGTTTGATGACAAAGAATGGATCTTTGAAATCAAATGGGACGGCTATCGGGCGCTGGCGGAGAAAGCCGGGGATGTGCATTTAGTCTCTAGGAACCACAAGTTTTTCCAGCAATTTCCCACGATCGTTGAAGAGTTGAAGAGGGTTCCAGGGAAATGGATTTTGGATGGTGAGATTGTTATATTGGATAAAAAGGGCCGGTCGGATTTTCAACTGCTCCAAAACTACCAGAGAAAGAAAGTTCATACTCCTGTTTACTATGTTTTTGATATTCTGTTTTATCAAGGGAAAGATCTGAGGCATCTGCCATTGATGGAGCGGAGGCAGATCCTTAAAGGACTATTGAAAAAAGCTCGTCTAAAGTCTGTTAAATTCAGCGATCATATTGAAGAGAAGGGAAAAGCCTTTTTCCAAGTGGCTCAGAAAAAAGGTCTCGAAGGGATCATGGCCAAGAGAAAAGAGAGCTTGTACAGATCGAGCAGGACAAGAGATTGGCTTAAAGTTAAAACTGGGATGCGGCAAGAGGTCGTCATCGGGGGATTTACCAAGCCTTTAGGCGGACGGGCTTATTTTGGAGCGCTTTTAGTCGGGGTCTATAAAAAAGGAAAGCTCGTCTATGCTGGTCATGTCGGAGGGGGATTTGATCGA
>CAZFXE010000081.1:0-6778 GCA_964522945.1 uncultured bacterium | reverse complement strand
ATAAAGTAAGTAAAAAAATAACAGACTATGTATGTTAGCCTCTTTACATCGCCTTGTGATCTGAATCGAAGGTGGTGTAAAGGTGAAGTTATAAATATAAACGAGGAAATATCGTGTCAAAGTCTACAGGTACTATTAAGTTTTTCAACGCACAAAAAGGATTTGGATTCATCACACCTGATAATGGTGGCAAAGATCTATTTTTCCATACAAACAACGTTAAAGGTGATGCTCACTCTTTGCGTGAAGGACAAAAAGTTTCATTCGTAGAAGGCCCTGGACGTAAAGGCCCTGAAGCGACTGAAGTTTCTGTTGCGTAATTAGTTTTTTGAGGAGAGTACTACCTGTTCTCTCCTCGTTTTTTCTTTTTCTATTTTTTTCAATTCCGCTCTGAATAGCGCGGAAATTGTTCCTTTTTTTTTCGAGAAATTGCAAGATTTTGAAAAATAAACTTGCACAGATTCTGAAAACCTTTTAAATCAGCTATTAGAAGATATGGAAATATACAAAGTGTTTTTTCCATCTTAAAAAAGGAAAAAGGGAAAAAGTTATGGCAAAAAAGAAAAAAGCAGCGAAAAAAGCAAAAAGAAAATCAGGACTGATGATGACACAATGCAAATTGTCTGCAGAGCTCGCAGCAGTTGTTGGGACAAAATCAGCAACACGTCCTCAAGTCGTGAAAAAACTCTGGGTTTATATCAAGAAGCATAAACTCCAAGATGCAAAGAAAAAACGGATCATTAAGCCTGACGCAAAATTGTCTGAAGTTATCGGCAAAAAACCTGTCGATATGCTCAAACTCGCAGGCTTGCTCAGCAAACACATTAAGAAGTAGTTAGTTTTTCAGGCGCATCCTTTCGGATGCGCTGATTTCTTTAGTTCCCAAGAATCCAACAATTAATAATAATTCGTTTTTTATTACGGTGACAAAAAGAGGAATATTCCCATGCTAGAAATGTTTGCTGCTTTACCTGAATGCGCCCAAGTTGTTGTTCCTGAAGCTTCCGAGCAGGCGATGCGCTATTATAATAGCGGGAATATCCTTTGGATTGTCAATCAGGCCTGGAGCCTGATCGTTCCTCTGCTGTTTCTTTTATGGGGATTTACCGGTAAGTTATCAGGATTTGCTCAGAGAGTAGGTAGAAAATGGTACTTTGTCATTGTCGTCTATTTGGTTCTCTATCTGACGATCTCACAAATTTTGGATTTCCCTCTCGATTACTATGCAGGATATCTCCGTCAGCATGAATACGGACTTTCAACAGAGACGTTAGGACATTGGTTTAGTAATTATGGAAAAAGTTTTCTCATCGGTCTTATCGGCGCAGCAGCTTTCGTCTGGATCTTCTATCTCGTTCTGAAGAAAAGTCCCCGCAGATGGTGGTTCTATGGAAGCTTGGTCGGCATGGGGATCGTGTTCATCACAGCGTTGATTCAGCCGATTTGGATCGATCCGTTGTTTAATAAGTTCGGGCCGATGAAAGATAAACAGCTGGAAGAGCAGATTTTAGCATTAGCTGCAAAAGCCGGCATCAAAGGCGGACGGGTCTTTGAAGTCGATAAAAGCCAAGAAACAAAAGGGTTAAACGCCTACGTCATCGGGTTTGGCTCGACGAAACGGATTGTCCTTTGGGATACGACCATTAAGGCCATGACTCCTGATGAGATCCTTTTTGTCGTGGGACATGAAATGGGCCACTATGTCTTGAATCACATGTGGTGGGGCATGGCTTACTATGCAGCGCTCTCATTTGTCGTTTTCTACCTGACCTACCGGTCTGCGAATTTTCTCATGCAGAGGTATCAACATCGGTTTGGATTTTCACAACTCTCCAATATTGCTTCGGTGCCTCTTTTTCTTCTTTTAATCGGGATCTTCATGTTTCTGGCAACGCCGCTTTCTAATTGGTTTTCCAGACATTTGGAGCATGAGGCAGACCGTTTCGGACTTGAGATCACGCAAAATAATCAAGCCGCTGGCGAGGCATTCATTGTCTTGCAGCATGGGAATTTAGCGAACCCTCGTCCGGGACCAATCTATAATTTCTGGCGCAACACCCATCCTGCACTTGGTGAGAGGGTTGATTTCTGCAACAGCTACTGCCCCTGGAATGAGCAAGAACCTCTCAAGTATGGGGAGCTCTTCCAACAGTAGTTATTTTCTTGGGCAGCTGCTCTTGCCGAGGATTTGGTAGAGGATGCACCAGCTCATGTACGCTTCAAAAAGCGTAAAAAGGCCCAGAACTAAAAGAATCCAGCTCATTTTCCAATACGCCCATCCGAGCAATAGTATTCCTATAGTCAGTCTGAGGATTCGATCAGACTTTCCGATGTTTTTCTTCATACTACTTAGTCTATATTTAAAAATGTTTATTGACAAATTCATAGAGGATGAAAAATAGTCCAAATTAAGAGGGATTCTCATGAAAAAGCTGTTATTGGCCTTAATTTGCTTCGTATCAACATCACTATGGGCAGAAGCCGATATTGTCGGGTTTTGGAAAAGCATCAGCGACAAAACAGGCTTGGCACAATCTATCGTCGCGGTTTATCCCTATCAAGGCAGTTACTACGGACGTCTGATCGGTTCTTTTAACGATGCCGGAACAGTCATGGAAGACACGATCTATAACCCCAAAACACGAGCGACCGCACTTCCAGGCCAGCCTTTTTATTGTGGAATGGATTTCATATGGGCCCTCAATCCAAGAGGCGCGAGTTATGATGGAGAAATTCTCGATCCTGAGCATGGCGATGTCTATAAAGCCTCTCTTTGGGTCGAAGACGGAAACTTAAAAGTAGAAGGCAAATTGCTATTCTTTGGCCGGACCCAGACGTGGGTTCCTGCAGAACCGAGCGACTATCCGAAGGGATTCAAGATGCCCGACGTGAGCACCTTTGTTCCTGTTGCTCCTGTGCCTGATCTGACACCTCAGCTTCCCTAGGTACGCTCCCTAATGAGCAATGTAGACTTTGACTTCAGGTTTTGTCTGCGGATTGAAATCAGGTTCATACACTTCGAAATCGGTGGTATAAGCCCGTTTGAAAGGAGCCTTCCAAATCGTCTGCCATGTGCTTGCGAGTCCTTGAGGATACTCTCCCTGAGTCTTGTAAACAGCATAAGAAGAGGCAGGAACAATTGTTCCAACCATTCCCTCTGGAATACCATCTAAAGTGGAAACTTCACATCCCAAGATATAAGAATATGGCTTGGTATAGTCGTCTTCGTAATCGGTATAAACTGCAAAAATGGTGCTGCCCACTTTGCGGGGGATTTTTTCCAGGATCTTCTCTTGAAAGAACTTCTGCCAGATCTGCGGCATATCGATGAGGCATGTATCATTGCTAGTCCTGATCTGGATTCCCATGATCAGCTTTCTTTGCTGTTTTTCCATTGTGTAAGGCATGTTAATTTCCTTGCTGTTTTTTTTCGAGTGCATCCCAGCGTAAATAGAGTTGTTCGATGCGGGTTTCTGCCAGGCCAATTTGAGTGCAGATCAGTTGGAGCTGATCGGGATTTTGCGGACCATTTTCAAGCTGATGGTTTAGATTTCTGACTTCTTCTTCCAGCTTTTTAATCGTCCCTTCGATCTGATCGTATTCCTTTTTTTCAGCATACGAGAGTTTGACCTTGGGTGTTTTTTGCTCGGGCTTTTTTTCTTCTAGCTTGGGTTTAGAAGGAGCTTTTAGAGATGCCTCCCATTGGGTGTAGTCGCTGAAGAACTCACTCATCTCAGGATTGCCTAGAGCCAGCAGCGTGCTGCAGATCCTATCGAGCATGCACCGGTCATGCGTGATGAGTACAACTGCGCCGGGAAAATCAACGAGGCTTTCTTCAAGGGTCTCTAAAGTTGGGATGTCGAGATCATTGGTCGGTTCATCCAGAAGCAGAATATCAGCCGGCTGGAGCATCAAATGAGCAATAGAAATACGGGCTCTTTCTCCGCCGGAGAGTTTTTCTAAAGGCATCTCTAAAATGTCCGTTGAAAAAAGGAACCGCTGGCACCAGCCGTTGATGTGGACTTTTTGTCCTCGGAACGTCACAAAGTCTCCATCCGGAGAAAGAGCCTGGCGAAGTGTGATATTTCCAGGAAGTTGCAGACGGTGCTGGTCGAAGTAGACAATTTTCAGGCCATCGGCCTGTTTGATCGTGCCTTGATCAGGAGCAAGTTCACCAGCGATGATCTTTAAAAGTGTTGTTTTGCCAGAGCCATTCGGGCCCATCAGGCCAATCCGTGTGCCAGGGGAGAGGACAAAGTCCAAGTGTTGAAAAAGCGTCCGTCCGCCGATGTCTTTGGAGAGATTTTTTGCAGTGAGTAGTTTTTGCGTCTCACGATGGGTCGCAGCAAAATCGATGTCGCTTTTCTTTTGCCGGTTTCTTCCTTTGACTTCAGAGAGTTCGCCTAAAAGTTCATGCGCATCTCCCACGCGGGCTTTTGATTTGGAAGTTCGGGCTTTCGGTGACCTGCTGAGCCATTCGACTTCTCTGCGTGCTTTGGATGCGAGCGATCTTTCTTGTTCAATTTGGCCGAGTAAGAACTCTTCTTTTTTCTCGAGAAAGTTCTCGTAGGTGCCTTCAATGGAAAAAAGGCCTTGAGGATAGACGGGATTAATCTCGACGATCCGGTTGACCATGTTTTGTAGAAAATACCGGTCATGGCTGACCAAAATATAAGAAGGCGCTTCTCTAGAGAGAAACTTCTCCAGCCAGAAGATTCCTTCGAGATCGAGATGGTTGGTCGGTTCATCTAAGAGTAGGAGTTCAGGAGAGAGGATCAGCGCTTGAGCAATGCTAAGTCGTTTTTTCCAGCCACCGGAAAGACGAGCAGCAGACGTTTCTGTTCCTTTAAAGCCTAGCTTGCTGAGCAGGGTTTGGACCAAGACATCTTTTTCGTAATCGGGGCTTTCATCTGCTTTAAGGGTTTCATAGAGGACTTCTTCCGGCGAGATATCGGGAAATTCACACGATTGAGGCACATATCCGATTTTGAGTCCGCGTCTTGCTGAGACGATCCCTTCTGTTGATTTTTCATCTCCGGCAAGGATTTTGAGTAAAGTGGACTTTCCGGCGCCATTAGGTCCAATCAGACCAACTCTCTGCCCTGTGAAAATGCTAAAGCAGAGGTCTTCGAAAAGGGTGCGGTTTCCAAAAGATTTTGACAGCGACTGGCAATTGAGAAGGAGGGTCATGGGTTCATTTTAGCAGGTTGTAGCGAAAATTTCAGGTTAAAATTATTTTTAAGCTGTCCGGGGAGATTGCTTCTGCTATACTACTCGTTAAATTTTGATAGGGGATCGTATGTTCAAGAAACTCATATTGTCGTGTTTAGTCTTTATTATGCCGCTCGTAGCTGAGGTCAAAGTCGTTGCATTTGCAGGCAGCACACGTAAAGATTCTTACAATAAAAAGTTAATCCAGCTCGCTTCAGAAATGGCTCGTCAAAAAGGCGCAAAAGTCACTGTCATTGACTTGATTGACTATCCGATGCCATTTTATGATGCTGATCTAGAAGCTAAACAGGGACTTCCAGCTAATGCTAAAAAACTCCGTGATCTGATCAGTCAAAATGATGCGATCATGATCTCCTCGCCTGAATATAACGCTTCGATCTCAGGGGTATTGAAAAATGCGATCGATTGGACATCACACGATGAGAAAGGCCAGTTTTCATCCGATCCGTACAAGGATAAGAAAATCGGCATTATGAGCGCTTCTCCTGGAAAAGTCGGTGGTGCAAGAGCTCTTGTTCATTTGCGAGCGATCCTTCAGGCAGTGGGTGGAGATGTTATTGGCACCCAAGTGTCTGTTCCCGAAGCCTACAAAGCATTTGGGACAGAAGGCAAACTAGTTAGTGCTGAGCTTAGCAAGAAGCTTCAAGAGGAAGTCGATCAACTTCTGGTTAAATGACACTTCTTCCCAAAGATCCTAACGGCTGTCCATATCTTCAACTCGCTCCGATGGAAGGAGTCGGCGATCGGTCGTTTCGTAAAGCGATGGCGTCGATCGGGGGATTTGATGAAGCTGTCAGAGACTTTCTTAGAGTTCCTCGCCAGGCCCACATCGAAAGTTTAGCTAAGGGATACACTTGCGATGAAATCGCTCCGATCCCGCTTGCGGCTCAGCTCATGGGATCCGAGCTTGATCTCATGGCTGCGATGGCCCGCGAGATGGAAAGAAAGGGAGCTCCCCGAATTGATTTGAATTGTGGATGCCCTTCGAACACGGTAACCGGCAAGGGAGCCGGATCGAGCTTGCTTAAAGAACCCGATTTTCTCCATGAAGTCGCTAAATCAATTGTTCAGGCTGTTTCGATTCCTGTCACATTGAAGATGCGTTCTGGCTTTGACGATACCTCCCTTTTTAAAGAAAACCTACTCGCTGCTCAAGAGAGCGGCATTCGGTACCTCACGCTGCATCCCCGCACCAAGGCCGATGGATATGGCCCTCCAGCCAATTGGGATTTGATTGCGCAGGCTAAATCTCTGCTGAGGATTCCTGTTGTTGGCAATGGCGACATTTTAACTGTCGATGATGCTCTGAAGATGCTTAGGACAACTGGCTGCGATGCACTCATGATCGGCAGGGGAAGCATTATCAATCCGTTTATCTTCCACCAAATCAAGGCCCACTATGCTAAAGTTCCCTATGTTCCTCAGTGGGACGATCTGATGAGATATTTTCAGGTCTATCGGGATGAGGTGCCTGCGGAGATCCCAGACAAGACACGAGTGAACAAACTCAAACAGCTCATGGGCTTTTTCTTCAAAGGCAATGCCA
>CAZFXE010000080.1:0-6973 GCA_964522945.1 uncultured bacterium | reverse complement strand
ACGAGATAATGAGCGTTGACTTGAGTTCAGACGTTTGCTCTTCATATCTCTATAAAGACGTGCCTGGAATCTTTGCCGAAGATCCGAAAAAAAATCCGGCTGCTGAATTTTATTCTACGTTAGATTATATCCGGGCCTTAGAGATCACGCAAAAGGGGGCCAAAGTGTTGCAGAGCCGCTGTATCGACCTTGCAGCCAAGAACAACCTGCCGCTCCATGTGCTACCGTTTAGCCAGCCCAAAGAATCAGGAACATTAATCGGTACGCTCCCGCGTTTAGTCTCTGAATCTCTCATGTATGAGGAAGAATGATCGTCGCACAAGAAGGTTTGTATTCTCAAGTGATTGAGTCTTCTTTGCGAAGGTTATTCCCTGATCCTTTCTTTTTTGAAACCTTACAAGACGATATGCCGCAGCAGTTCGACTCTAAACTGCCGATTTTCCGGTGGTTTTGGAAAAATGATCAGCTTTCTTTGCATCTTGTTTGCCGCCATCGTTTAAATATCGGTAAATTCTTCTATGAAATGATCCACCGCTGGCTGCTTCCAGGAAGAAGGCTCGATGTGGCATTTTCTTTTTGCTCGGATTTTAAATTAATCGAAGGATCTCACCTTTATACATTAGCTGAGATAGCCATCCGACTTGATAAAGAGATCGATAAAGATCATGTCGAACACAATTTAAAGGTGATTGAGACCGAGATTCGATTAGGGATGGTCTCTGTCTACCATGCCAGCCGTTTGTTGGATATGCACCTGCTTTCTGCTCAAGAAAAAAACGGAATTTTACAGGAAAAAATCTCCAGGCTTATCCAAAGAAATCCCGATGAGATCGACTACGATATCTTTGGCGAGCTCCAGCATTTTACCGTGATGAGTAAGGAGGAGTTTAAAACTCCTAGAGATCCTCACCATTTAAGCCGTTTGATCACACTGTTGTATCTTTTCCGCAAATCGATCGAAAGAGATCAAGAAAAACGGCCTGATAAAAGACACATCCGTCTTAAACTTGCCCCTGTCAAACTTGATCTCCCATGGGGGGTAAAAAAGGTTCTGGGTGTTTGTGTGGCTTTGAACTTTCTCAGACCGAATGAACTGTTTGAAGAGCGGCATTTAATCCGCGCTCTTCAAAATGGGCTTGCAGGGATCAAAGCTGTGCCTGATTCGTTCTTTGTCAATCAAGGTGTTGATGATGGCATCCATACCCTTTATTTAGAGGTCGAAAAAGAAAACGGCCAAGATTTCACCATGGACGAGCTTCAGCATTTTCGGCGTTTTCTGCCCGAAGAACTTAAAAGAACTGTTGAAGTGCCTCTCAATTCGCTTTTTATGCCTCGGAACGAAGAAGAAGTGATCCGGCACGTGGTTTCACTCTCAGGCCAGCTCCGTTTTGTCAAAGATCTTCCGCAAGTGATCCTGATCTTTGATGAACAAAAAGAAAGCGATCTTTATTTCACCGTGCTCCTTGTCAGGATCCTTTATCCGAGCAGCACATCCATTCAGACCTTATTTAGTAAAGACGACAGTTTTATGACATACATCCCAGATCGAGTCAAACGAGTCGGCATGCTCCGGAAGCGGTATCCAAAAGAAGCAACGATCTTTAGGCTGAAATTTTCTTCTAAACCGTTCTTAAGAGATGACCATTCTGTCGATCTTTTCAGAGCTCGCCAGTCGATTATTCAAGAACTCCAAAGGCTAGTCGGTGATGTCCGGGATTACAACGGAGGCATGATTGCTAAGCAGATCGAGCTTTTAGCCTTGCTCCAACAGTTAGTAGGTGTGGATCGGGCCTCAAGACGTCTTTTAGAATCGTTTTTTCATGCGATTTATCCGATTGAATCTCGAAGTATTGTTCCGCCAGAGCAGCTTAAAAAACTATTTTTCTTGTGGAAGCAGCTGCTAGATGATCCCGCTCAGAAAATCGTTACAGATCAAGATGAACTAGCTGTTTATGTCATGGCAAGAGCAGGCCATTTGCCTGAGATTGATCCGGCAAATTTTGTTGAGATGCAGCTGATCAGCGCAAGGCCAGAACAAGAAGAAAAGTTCTTAGGGTATCTCTTTTTCTCTCAAGATGTCACCGAAAGAGAACGTTTTTTAGAAAACGTTCCTTCTATCGAAATCAAATCTGTGATTTAGAAAAAAGCACTTTCAACCGAAAGCAGAAATATCACCGTTTAGGCGGTGACTGAAGAAACCGCGAAATTGAAATAACATATAACAATAAATTCATTTTTTTGCTAGAAAGGGAAAAAGTATTGAAGACCTGCGCCAAGATGAGTAGGCTCAATTGTATAGGGAGTTATCTATGAAGCCACTAGTTCTTTTATCATTTTCGCTCACTTTCCTCACGCAAGGGTTCGCTGATGACTCTTCTGCTATGGAGCCAAGCGACCAAGTTAATGTTGAAGAGCAGTCTGGCGATCAGGTGATGGTTAACGATTCTTTCGCTGTAGAACCCAGTGAGCAAGTCAGTGATGAAGAGCAGCCTCAAGCATCTATGTCCATGGAATCCGAGGATGCACAGTGGTGCCTCTCTCCCTATCATGAAATGCATGCCAGTATCAGGCATAATGAGGCCAATGGCATTGGCTACAAAGAGGGATATACAACATTAGAAGCATTTGGAATCTATGACGGATGGGGCAGTGGCTTTATGCCTTTTGTCGATCTTAGAGGCCATGTCTTTAACAATGGAAAATTAGCCGGTAACGTGGGAATTGGAGAGCGGACGCTCTTTACATCTATCAATCATACTTTCGGATCCTACCTTTATTATGATGTGCGCAGAGTCGGCCATCATTTGACAGTCAATCAGCTCAGCCCAGGAATTGAGCTTGTTGGGGAGAGGATGGAGTACCGTATCAACGGCTATTTTCCAGTTGGGAAAAATAAAGGGAACAAATTTGGGTACGCATTTGACAGATTTACAGGGAATAACATTCTTTTAAAGTTTAAGCAAAACCAAGCGATGATGGGTGGAGATGCAGAAGTCGGTGTTCATATTCCACAGAACACAACGTACGATGTCTATGCAGCAGCAGGCCCTTACTATTTTCATTCTTCCAATGCTTCTGCCTGGGGAGGCAAGGCGCGGCTTCTTGGGCGCTATAAAGAATATGTCACTCTTGAAGTGGCCTATTCTTATGACAAACTCTTCCGCAATGTAGTGCAAGGAAGTGTAGCTTTTGCAATGCCTTTTGGTCGCAAGTTGCAACGGTGCGGCAAATGCTGTCCGCAAACAGACAATCTTCTGCTCTCTCGCGCTGCCTTTGCGCCATCGCGCTTTGAAATTCCTGTGGTTAAGGCAGTCCACAGAAAGGAAAAGGCGATCAATCCTGCGACTGGCCAACCATGGTTTGTCTGGTTTGTTAACAACACCAGCCACTCTGCCGGAACCTTCGAAAGTCCATTCCCCACACTTGCCCAAGCGCAAAATGCCTCTTCGCCGAATAACATGATCTATGTTTTCCCAGGCAATGGAACTACGACTGGGATGAGTGCAGGGATCACTCTAAAAAATGGGCAGAACTTCTTTGGGTCAGGGATCAAACAACAGTTCGCCACAACAAAGGGAACCATGACGATCCCGGTGATGAGTAGCACTAATCCCACGATCACAAATGTAACAGGGAATGTCGTGACCCTTGGAAATGGCAACGTCGTTTCAGGGTTTAATATTACTAGCTCTACTGCGGCAGTTAATGGTATCGATTCACCTGTGAGTGGAGTAAATGGCGCAACGATAATTAATAATGTCATTACATTCACTGGAGCTGCTAATGGTATTGGGATAAGAGTTCTTGGGTTTGGTGCATGTAATATTTCCAACAATCAGATCACCAATTCAGTCGTAGCAGGGAATGGAATCGGGGCAGAATCTGTTGGAGGAGTGATGAGAGGAGTAGTAAGCAATAATTCCATTTCTGGGCTCACTAATGGAATCGGATTTAGTGACCTTTTCGGAGGTTCCAGTTTTACAGTGGAAGGAAATACAATTAGTAATTTCTCAGGAGATGGCATATTTGCCAACATGAATGGAGAGTCAGTAATTAATATAATTGGGAATACTTTAAACAATAGTCATAATTTTATAAATGCCATAGAGGCCAATGAAACTACTCTAGGTGGAATCAATTTTGCTCGTGTGCTAATTGAAAATAACACGATAGTTGTTACCTCGACAAACGCTACAAGTGGCATTATTGTTGATACCACTCTTCATTCACTTCCAAGGTTTTTGACTGCTGATATTACAAATAATTCGGTGCAGTCAAGTGTAGGAACTGGCTTTACCAATTTTGACGTGAGATCAACCGATAAGGTCGCGATCTGTTTGAGTTTAGACAATAATACCGCCGTAACAGTCTCGGGTGGTACAGGCTATGGTTTTACAGCTACTGCCCCCGGAGTCATCAACATCGATTCGATTCAAGGAAACGTAGGCGGTCCTGTAGCATCCACAGGGGATGTCAACCTCGTTGCACCAGGCACTTGTGGCAACTAACCCACATCTTGCGCCTTGTTGAAATGAACAAGACCCCTTTCCTGGCGATAGGAAAGGGGTCTTTTTTTTAAACCCGGTGGGAACTTTTACAGGAATGAACCTCCGCTAAAAAAAGTATTAGGACATTTTTTTTTCTTTAAGCTATTCTTCCGCGGCTTAACCTGGGAAGGAATATGTTTAAATTTCTATTGATAGTGACATCGATTTGTATCCAAGCGGTTTTTGCTTCTCCTATTCTCATTGGAATTTCCGGGGGAACCGGATCGGGAAAAACAACCATGGCCCAGAAAATCCAAGATGCGTTTCTGGATCAAACCATCCTGATTTGCCAGGACTCGTATTATAAGGATCTGTCTCATCTGACGATGGAAGAAAAAGAGAACATGAACTTCGATCATCCGAGTTCCTTGGATTTTGATTTGCTAAGAAAGCATTTGCTCAATTTAATCCAGGGGAAAGCGATCGAAAAGCCAATTTATAATTTCACAACGTGTGAGCAGGATATTCGGACTGAGCGCGTAGAACCGACCCAAGTGATCATCGTGGAAGGGATTCTTCTCTTCGCAGCTTTAGAAGTCAGAGACCTATTTGATCTAAAGATCTTTGTCGAAGTCGATGCCGATATCCGGCTGCTTAGAAGAATCGAAAGGGATATAGCAGAAAGGGGCAGAAGCCTTGACAGCGTTAAACAACAATATCTAACGACTGTCAAACCGATGCATGATGCGTTTGTCGAACCAAGCAAACAATATGCAGATGTGATCATTCCGATGAGCAGGCAAAATCAAATTGCTGTCGATTTAGTGATCTCTAGAATTAGATCTCACCTGAATTAGTTCTAGATTCTTGACGTGAAGGGGGAGAATACTTAGAATGTTGCAAACATGTCTAAAAAAAAACCCGCACTTCCTAAACTTCAAATTTTACCTTCTATTTTGGCAGGTGATTTCTCGTGCCTTGGCGAAGAAGCCAAGAGGGCAGAAGATGCCGGAGCAGACGCTCTTCACATCGATATTATGGACGGCCATTTTGTTCCGAATTTAACATTAGGGCCGAAAGCTGTCGCCGCAATTAATCGAAGTACAAATTTATTTCTTGACGTTCACCTCATGATATACAATCCTTACGACTATGTTGAAAAATTTGTTGAGGCCGGAGCTGACAGAGTGATCTTCCACTTTGAAGCGACAGAAAATGTGAAGGAAACGCTCGCCTACGTCCGCAAATGCGGAGTCCAGGTTGGACTTGCTTTTTGTCCTGAAACCTCCCATGAAATGGTCCTTCCCTTTTTAGCATTATGCGACATGGTTCTTTTGATGACTGTCAATCCAGGATTTGGCGGGCAGGCATTTATGCCAGAAGTGCTTGAGAAAGTCGAATTCACAAGAGAAATGGCCAACAAATTAAATCTGCCTCTCAACATCGAAGTCGATGGCGGCATCGATGATAAAACAGCCCCTCTATGCGCCAAGGCAGGAGCAAATCTGCTAGTCGCGGGCACACACCTTTATAAGGCTCCGAATATGGAAAAATCAATTACTAGACTGCGAGAGGTCTCCCGATGAAAAAAATCGTCACCATCGGCGGCGGAACCGGAAACTTTACCGTTCTCAGAGGAATTAAAAATTACGATGTTGACGTTAGCGCCATTGTTTCGATGGCTGATGACGGGGGAAGCACCGGCATTCTAAGAGATGAACTCGGAGTCCTGCCTCCAGGCGATGTGCGTCAGTGTTTAGTCGCTCTATCGGATTCTTCCAGACTCATGCGCAGTTTAATGAACTACCGTTTTGAACAAGGCGGTCTTGGCGGACATAGTTTTGGCAATCTTCTTCTATCCGCTTTAGAAAAAGTCACGGGAAGTTTTGAAAAAGCAGTCGAAGAAGTCGGGAAAATTCTCTTCATTAAAGGAAAAGTCATCCCTGTTACAACTCACTTAGTCCGTTTGAAGATGATCTTGAAAAACTGCCACGTTTTAGAAGGCGAACGAGAGATCTATCTTTCGCAAGAGATTGAAAAAGGTTATAGCAGCATTTATTTAGAGCCTTATCCCAAAGCCAATCCGCATGCCATCAACGAAATCATGAATGCCGATCTGATCGTGGTCGGTCCTGGGGGCCTCCACACCTCGCTTATCCCTAATTTCTTAGTCGAAGGCGTCAGTGATGCGCTGCGACAAAGCGATGCGAAGAAAGTCTTCGTTGTCAATCTGATGAATCGCCGGGGACAGACCAGTAAATATAAAGTCAGCGACTACATGTCAGAGATGGAAAGATTTATCGGAGAAGATATCTTCGATTACGTCTTGGTCAATAACCAAAATCCACCTAAACAACTGATCGAGCTTTATGCTGAAGAAGGCGATCTCGTGGTGAACGATCTGAAAGACGACCGGGTTCGCTCGGCGCCTTTACTGGGTGAGCTCAAGAACGGCCAAGGCGTGAAAAAAGATCTGATTAAGCGGA
>CAZFXE010000079.1:0-7016 GCA_964522945.1 uncultured bacterium | reverse complement strand
TAATTGTCGGCATCAGTTCTCCTATTTTCACTGAGAATAGCTAGAGACTATAGCCTAGAGCTCTATTATTTGCAAAAAAATTGAGGTTTTTTCAATGAGAGACGATTGGTTAGGAGAGGGTTAAAAATATCATTATTAATCCGCCCGCCCCAACCTGTACAATTTTGGGGTCGAAGGGGTGCATATCAAAATCAGTCAGCTTTGCTCTTTCTTCGGGTTTTTTGCTCAAATTCTTTATTTGTTCGCTTTATAATGATTAATTTACAAAACAAGTTAATTATTTAAATCCACTTAATTGTAAGGGGGTCACTGCTTTTACGTCGGTGGAAACGGTGCTAATCTCGATGTGGGGACTTGGGATGTCTGTCTATTTTTGGGAGCGTTGATCAAAGAGAGTAAATTGCAGAAAAACCTATAGATAGAGCATAAAAACCATCAAGAAATAAAATTAGAGATGAATTTTAATGCTCGATGGGTATTTTAATAGGAAAGGATAATAGGTCATGCTGCGATCACGTTTACTGGGTTTTCTTTGCTTAATTTCTTCGTTTTGTTGTGCTGCGGAAAGGTACCATCTCAAGATTGCCGATGTGCGCAATTCCATGGAGGAAATGTTCAGCTATCACGTTGAGACTAAGGAGATGACGCCGGCGCTAGTCAAGAGGTCGTTTAAGATCTTTATCGACCAGTTTGATCCCCAAAGGGTCTACATGACTCAAGCTGAGGCCAAGCCGTTCTCAGACCTCAATTCAACCCAGATTGAGAGCATCATCAACCACTATTACGCTGATGACTACCCAGAATATGCCACTTTGAACAAAACAATTTCACAGTCGATTCTACGGGCTAAGAAGTGGAGAGAAGAGCTTTATAATGACTTTATCACTCAGGGTGAGAATGTTAAGGTCGGTACATTAGAGGGTTCTAACCAGTATGCTTCTAGCCCAGACCAACTCAGAAAGAGACTACGCATTCAGCTTGTTCAGCTTTTCAAAATGGAAAATAAGCTGAATGATTCACAATTTTGGACGACTGAGAGAAAGAAAAAAGTTTGTTCCCTCTACGAAAAACGGTTTGCCCATTACGAGGAATCGTACCTGCCCTCAAAAGAGAAAGCCGAACATTATTTCTCCATGCATATCTTGAAGTCAATGGCACGCGGCCTCGATGCACATACCTCTTTTTTCAGTCCTGAAGAAGCTTTGGAAATGAGATCTTCTCTGGAAAAACAATTTGAAGGCGTCGGTGTTGTTCTGCGTGAGGGATTAGACGGTATTGAGATTGCTGATCTTATCCAAGGCGGACCAGCTGCTCGTAGCGGAAAGATCGTCGTGGGAGATATTCTCATGGAGGTCGATGGAAAGCCGGTCATCAATGCCTCGTATTATGAAGTCTTGAACCAGCTCAAAGGCGATGGAAGAAAAGACGTCATGCTAGGATTTAAACGGCAAGAGAAAGATGGGAATGAAAGTTTTGTCAAAGTCGGGCTAAGACGTGAAAAGATCATCATGGAAAACGAAAGGGTGGTATTTACAGCGGAGCCTTTCGCTGATGGCGTGATTGGAAGACTGACGCTGCCGTCATTTTATGAAAGCTCTGACAGCGCAAGCTGTGAGGCCGATATCCGGAAGGCGCTGACCGAGCTCAAGAAGAAAGGAAAAGTTTTAGGACTTGTTTTGGACCTTCGGAATAACCTCGGCGGGTTTTTAAGCCAGGCTGTCAAAGTCTCTGGCCTTTTCATGACCAGCGGGGTGGTTGTTATTTCTAAATACTCGGAAGGGGAAGTCCAATACTTGAGGAACCTCGATCCACGGATCCATTATGCGGGACCTCTTGTCATTTTGACTTCTAAATTGTCGGCTTCAGCTGCCGAGATCGTCGCGCAAGCCCTCCAAGATTATGGAGTCGGAATTGTGGTAGGCGATGAAAGAACCTACGGCAAAGGCACGATCCAATACCAAACAGTCACGGATACATCTGCGGCATCATTTTTCAAAGTTACCGTGGGAAGATACTATACAGTTTCTGGAAGATCGACCCAGATCGAAGGCGTTAAAGCCGATATCGTAGTCCCAACTGCCTACTCTGTTTATAATATAGGGGAGCGGTATCTTGAGTACGCGCTTAAAAACGATCAGGTTTCACCTGCGTATGCAGATCAGCTGACAGATGTCCCAGCCCATACGCAACAGTGGTTCCAGAAAAACTACCTGCCGTATCTTCAAAAGAAAGAGTCGGCTTGGGTCCAAATGGTTCCCTCGCTGAAAAGCAATAGCTCTTACCGTCTCAAACATGATGATAACTTCAAGGTTTTCCTGCAGAAATTGGATAAACAAGAGATCGAAGCGGATATCGGAGAAAACGATCTTCAGATGGGTGAAGCGGTCAGTATCGTCAAAGATATGATCAATCTCAAAGCATCATGAAAGAAGAAGTTATCATTCTCGGCGTCGATCCGGGCACGTTAGTGACCGGGTATGGCATCATTCGTCAAACTGACCAATATTGGGAACCTCTTGATTTTGGCTGTATCTGTCCTCCCCGGAAGCTGAAAACCCATGAAAGATATCTCATCATTTTTGAAGGCATTGATCTTTTAATCGAAAAATATAAACCCCAAGCTCTCTCTGTTGAAACACAATTCGTCTACAAAAATGTGCAAAGTGCGTTAAAGTTGGGCATGGCCCGCGGCGCTGTCATGATCGCTGCTGCAAGACGCGGCGTTGAGGTCTTCGAGTACGCTCCGACAAAAGCCAAACTGGCTGTCGTTGGAAATGGAGCCGCCAGTAAATATCAGGTCCAAAGAATGGTGCAGATGCAATTAAAACTCTCAAGTGTGCCAGAGCCTGAAGATGCTGCCGATGCGTTAGCTCTAGCCCTCTGCCATGCACACACAAGAAAGGCAAAATCGTATGTATGAATTTATCCGTGGAAAAATGATCCAATCGATTCCTTCCAAGGCTGTCGTTGATGTGGGCGGTGTTGGCTATGGCCTGGTGATCTCTTTAAAGACTTTCCAAAAGCTTCCTAACATCGGAACAGAAGTCTTTTTTTATGTCTCGCACATCGTGAGAGAAGATGGCCACTATCTCTACGGCTTTCTCTCACTCGATGATAAAAAACTCTTCGAGCAGCTCATCTCGATCAGCGGCGTCGGCCCTAAGACCGCGATCGGCATATTAGGGCATGTCGACATTGGTGATTTCCAGATGGCTGTTGTGCAAGGCAACGCTGCACTCCTGTCTAAAGTGCCCGGGATCGGCAAGAAAACCTCCGAAAGACTCATTATTGAGCTTAAAGATAAATTTACTAATAACTCTAGTTCCGGGGTCAACCTTCCTCCAGGAATGCAGGGAAATAGCGTCGTTGCTGATGCGATTTCTGCGCTTATCAACCTGGGCTACCACCCTTTAGAAGCTCAAAAGGCAATCAAAAAAGTTATATCACTCCACGAGAACGAGCCCACCTTAAGCGAGCTTATCTCTGGAGCATTGAGATCGATCTAAGAATCTGCTATCATGTCCTCCTATGAACCCATCCCTTAATGATAAAAGTTCTCTTTTTGCGTCTTTTTCCACAGTTTCTAAAGCCGCTTCTTGGTCTACTTTCGCAAGTATGTCCTACGAAGCGGTTTTAGAAACTGCGAAAAAATACATCAAAAATCAAAATTTTAGCATTAAGGGATAGGTTCATGCACTTTGTCCACAGGCCTTATCAGAAAGGGGAAACAATCGCCGCTGTCGCCACACCACCAGGTGAGGGCGGAGTTGCGATCGTCCGCATTTCAGGCGACCGAGCTCTAGAGGTTGCTGAGAAGGTCTATTCCGGAAAGATCCGCTCTTATCAAAGTCATACGGTCCATTTTGGCCGCATTATCAAACAAGACGAAGTTATCGATGAAGTTTTGCTTGTTGTCATGAAAAATCCTCGTTCCTATACCGGTGAAGACACAGTTGAGATCCACTGCCATGGCGGAAGTTTGATCACCAAGCGAGTGCTCCAAACCATTTTAGATGCCGGCGCTCGTGCTGCGCTTCCAGGAGAATTTACATTTAAAGCGTACATGAACGGCAAGCTCGATTTAGCTCAAGCTGAAGCTGTGCAAGAGCTTATCGCGGCAAAAAACGACTTAGCTCTTCATGCTGCAGAAAGTCAACTGAGCGGGGGGCTCTCCAAAAAAATTGAAGATTTCCAAAAGCAGCTCGTCGATATCGCTGCCATTTTGGAAGCGTGGGTTGACTTTCCCGAAGAAGGTCTTGAATTTGCTTCATTTGAAGAAGTGATCGCTTCGTTGGAGGGGACCCGCAAAAAAATGGAGCATTTGAGCCAAACCTTCCACGAGGGAAAAATCGTCCATGAAGGACTGACGATGTGCCTTTCCGGCGCACCCAATGTCGGAAAATCTTCTCTGATGAATGCTCTTCTTGGAAAAGAACGAGCGATTGTCACGCCAATTCCCGGTACAACGCGAGATTTGTTAGAAGCTGATCTCCGGATCGGAGGACTCCACTTCCGTTTAGTCGATACTGCCGGTATCCGGACAACGGATGAAATTGTTGAACTAGAAGGAATACGCCGGTCGCATCAAGCTTTGCAAGACGCCGACTTAATTTTGCTCGTCTTAGATGCTTCTCGCGGTGTGCAAGAGACCGATCAAGAGCTTTTAAAAATTGCACCTCCTGGCAAAACACTCGTCATTTGGAATAAAGTCGATCTGCTGACTGAGCATTCAAAACCAGAAAATGCTCTCGAGGTTTCTGCCAAGCAAGGATTAGGATTAGAACTTTTGCATCAGGCTATCGATCAGAAGATCTGGCGCTCAGGGCCTCCGTCC
This sequence comes from uncultured bacterium, assembly GCA_964522945.1. Classification (GTDB taxonomy): domain Bacteria; phylum Chlamydiota; class Chlamydiia; order Chlamydiales; family Rhabdochlamydiaceae; genus PALSA-1444. The sequence goes on along the minus strand of CAZFXE010000079.1, from coordinate 2,182 downwards.
AAGGAAGAAGTCGTTATCACCAATCAAAGACACCAGCAAGCCCTCAATCAGGCGATTGAATCGATCCAATTGGTCATCGATGGACTTAAAAATAGAGTCTCTGCAGAATTTGTTGCAGCTGATATGCGAAGAGCTCTGCAAGAGCTCGGAACGATTATCGGGACCGATATCTCGGAAGATATTTTAAGTGCGATCTTTTCAAAATTCTGTGTAGGAAAATGACCAAAAAAGAAAGAGCCCATCTCATCCAGAAGATTTTGCAAGAGTATTTCCCTCATCCTGAGATTCCTTTAAGCCACACAGATCCTTATACGCTTCTCATTGCAGTTGTGCTCTCTGCCCGCAATACCGATGCCAAGGTCAATCAAATCACGCCGCATCTTTTTAAGATGGCTTCTACACCCCAAAAGATGATCAAGCTATCCATTCCGGAAATTCAGAAGATCATCAAGCCGTGCGGATTGTCGCCAACAAAGGCAAAAAATATCTGGCATCTTTCGAAGATCTTAATTGAAAAACACAAGGGGAAAGTCCCGAAGAGTTTTGAAGAGTTGGAAGAATTGCCGGGCGTTGGACACAAAACTGCATCTGTTGTCATGGCACAAGCTTTTCATGTGCCGGCATTTCCCGTTGATACGCACATTTATCGCTGCGCTAGAAGATGGGGACTCAGCAGTGGAAAAACAGTTGAAAAAGTCGAAGCCGATCTGAAAAAGCTCTTTCCGCGCAAAGACTGGATCAAAATCCATCTTCAAATCATCTATTTTGCCCGTAAATTTTGCCCTGCAAGAGGCAAACACACTCATTGTCCCATTTGCAATGTATTAGGGCGCACGGCCGAGTGATTGGCCCATTTGGCCGAGGATTTCTATGCGTCGATTCGAAGCATCGATTAGATCTTGATCGAATTTGATATGTGACGGCTCAAAGAGAAGAACGAGGCTGGAGCCTCCGAAAGAAAAGTAGCCTTTCTCATCACCTTTGAGATACGGTTCATGCGGATCGAAGGTTTGATGAATGGAGCCGACATAGGTTGCTCCGACTTCTATAAAAAGCACAGTTCCAAAATTTTTAGTCTTTAGGGGAGTGATCACCCGCTTATTTTCTGCAAGGATTTCAACGTGTTTTTTTAATGCAGCTGGATTGACAGAGAAGAGAGGGCCGCAGATCGGTTGAGGCTCTTCTGGGAGACAGTTTACAGGGAAGTGGAAGCGGTGGTAGTCGACAGGAGCTAGGCGAGCAATCACCATCGATCCTTGAGCGTATTTTTGCGCAAGCACTCGACTTCGGAGAAGATCTTCTAGAGAGAATTTTTTGCCCTTCACGAAAAATCCGTCGGTTTTTTCGATATTTTCATACACCAGATAACGGCCATCTGCAGGAAGAATCGCAATGTCTGCTCCTGGTGTGATGGGACGGCACTCAGTTTTTAGCTTGCGGATGAAAAAATCATTAAATGAGTGATACGAATCGACGGGATCGAGAAATTCAGAGGTGTCGACGTGGAATTTCTTGATAAAGGGCAGGATTTTTTCTTTGCTAACACTGCTTTTTTGGATGGCTCCATAGAGCCGGGAGAGGAAATTGATATGTGCAAAAAACGGCAAGACTAGAAAAGACAAAAGACGTGAAAGCCAACTGTTGCCATAGAGGAGATCGATATAGAATTTCCCATAGACTTTCTCGATCATTTCTTGATGGCTCTTCCGGTCAATGTAGCGTGGAGCTGTCATGGCAGTCCTGGCTGCAGTGGAGCAGATTTTTTCTTGCTGATATTGGAGAAAAGCTTAAGTTCTTCGATAAAAAATAGGGGAAAAAGGTGGAGATAGTGATTTTCTTCAGAGGTTTTTAAGATGGTTGCAGCAGTAGAGACCATTTTAGAGGCGAGTTCTTTGGTTTTCTGATCGTTGTCAGACCCTTGGTAGAAAAGATCTTGCTGGGTGTGAAATTCAACGACAAGATCCCTAAGTTCTTTTTGAAGAGTGATCTGTCTTTCAGAAGTGGCGATCAAGTCATCTAAAATTTTTAATTCCTCTCCCTCTCGAGAAAAACTCAAAAGCGACAAGGAAATAGTTGAAATCAAGGTGATTTCCAAGCAAAATTTAGGCAAATATCTCTTCATAGGTAAGAAGTTATAGTTGGGAATTTAATTAATTTCAACAAGCTGCTATAATCTAAAGGA
>CAZFXE010000078.1:0-7092 GCA_964522945.1 uncultured bacterium | reverse complement strand
TAACCACTGCTCCACCCCGCGATAAACTTCGCCAAATCTTATCGCATTTGGTCAATTAAAAACAAATGTCAAAATATCGTTTGAAGCGATTTCCAAGTTCTCTCTGTAGCTCCGTGGACCTCTTCAGCTAGCTTTAGCCCGGCTTGTTTCATCTCTAGAGGAGGTGTTTTAAGCATCTCTTCGAGGGTTGAGGTGAGGCTAGCAAGAGGGACCTGCTTACCCGCTCCCCCATGAACTACGACATCGACGAGGTCTTTTTGGGTCTCCATATGGGGTCCGAAAAGGACTGGGATGCCAAGAGCAGCGGGTTCAAAAATATTATGACCACCGACGTGGCTGACATAGCTTCCCCCAACAATCGCAATATTAGAGAGCTGATAGCAAGCACTTAAGATGCCCATGGCATCGATGAGGATAATCCGTTCATTGCCTTGTTTAGGAAGATGATCGGAAAACTTGGCATAGTGGATCTTCTTTTTATCGAGTAGGGCTGCAACAGCAGCAAATCTCTCAGGATGGCGAGGAACGAGCAGGATCTTTAGATTTTGGAACTGATCAAAAAGAGGCTCGATAGCAGAAATGAGCTGGTCTTCTTCAGGATCATGGGTAGATCCAAGGGTGATGATTTTGTCTGTTGGTTTGATCCCAAGGTCAGATCTCCACCTCTCGATGTCAAGGCGAGGAAAAGGCTGATCAAACTTCAGGTTGCCAGTCACGACAATTTTGGAAGGAGCTATTCCTAGGTTTTCAAAGCGGGATGCAAACCGCTGGCTTTGGAGGCAGAAAAGGTCAAATTGAGAAAAGAGCGCTTTTGTGAAAAACGAAAAGAGCTTAAATCTTGATAGGGAAGTTTCTGAGATCTTCCCATTGACTAGGACGACTTTCTTATTATAGCTGACGAGGTTGTACCAGAAATCGCTTTCAACAAGGATGAGGAGGTCCGGTTTGATCCGCTTGGTCAGTCTTCTCATCGTCCAGGAAAAATCTAAAGGCAGATAGAAGTAGTGGTCGAGCTCTGGCATGCTTCTTTTGGCTTCTGAAAGTCCAGTCTCTGTGGTCGTTGAGATGACAATGGAGGCGTTTGGCATCTGCTTGCGGATCTGTTCAACCAATGGAACAACAGCCCTTGTCTCCCCCATTGAAATAGAATGGACCCAAATGCGAGGGCCATCTGAGGGAAGTGAAAAAACCGGCATATTAAATCCGAGTTTTTCTAAAAACGACTTCCGGTGTTTACGGTGACGGATAGAATCCCAAATGAATTTTGGGAGGGAAACAATCGTATAGAGCATTAAGGCTAAATCGTAGATGAACCTAAGCATGGATCACCAAACTAAGGAGTTTATTAGGAACGAAAATCACTTTTTCGATCGTTCCTTCCAAATGCTTGGCAATTTGCGGCTGCGACTTAACAAAGGCCAAGATCTCTTCTTGGCTTTTATCTTTTGGGAGCTCCCACTTGCCACGGACCTTTCCATTGATCTGAATGACATAGAGGGTTGTCGAATCGATCAAATAGGCCTGGTCGATAAGTGGATATGGTGCATAGGTCAAATTTTCCGTCTGGCCGAGCAATTCCCAGGCTTCTTCTGCAATATGCGGAGCAAACGGATAAAGCGCTTGGGTCAGCATTTTCACAACGACTTTAGGGTATTTAGGCAGCGGAGAAAAATCGTTCATGAACTCCATCATTTTGGCAATGGCGGTATTGAATGACATGTTTTGGATGTCTTTTTCAACATCAAAAGCAACTCTGTAGCCAAGTTTGAGAGCTTCTTCTGTCGTTTCATTCGTGATTTTGTCAGATGTCACGAGGTTGTAGAAACGGCTTAAGAATCGATGGCATCCTTGAGCAGCATCGGTGTTCCAGATCTTTTCTTGTTCAAACGGCCCCATGAACATCTCATAGAGTCTGAGGCTGTCTGCCCCGAACTCTTCGATCATCTCATCAGGGGTGATACCGTTGAGTTTAGATTTGGACATCTTTTCGATTTGGCTCCGGAGCTCAGCATTGGTTCCGATTTGGTAGTACTTGCCGTCTTTTTCGACAACTTCTTCTGCGGCAATATAAACGCCCGAAGGAAGCTGGTAGGAACGGGAAGTCACGAGTCCTTGGTTCCGGAGTTTCTGGAATGGCTCAAGTGTGGAGACAAGACCAGAATCGTACAACACTTTATGCCAGAAACGGGCATAGAGTAAGTGGAGGACAGCATGTTCGACTCCCCCAACATAAAGATCGACGGACATCCAGTATTTTTCTTTCTGAGGATCCCATGCAGCTTTATCGTTGTGGGGATCGCAGAATCTTAAATAGTACCAGCAAGAGCCTGCCCATTGCGGCATGGTATTGGTCTCGCGTCTAGCTTTTTTGCCGGTCTTGGGATCTGTGATCTCGACCCATTCTTTAACTTTAGCGAGTGGACTTTCGCCATTGCCGGAGGGTTTATAATCTTTGAGCTCTGGAGGGCAAAGCGGGAGTTCATCTAAATCCAAGATCCGCTTGGTGCCATCTTCAAAATGGAGAATTGGGAATGGTTCACCCCAATAACGCTGGCGGGAAAACAGCCAGTCGCGGAGCTTGTAATTGACGGTCTTCTCCCCTGCTTTTTTTTCAACAAGCCAGTCGGCTGCTTTTTGCTTGGCCAGGTTCACGGTCAGTCCATCTAAAAAGCCGCTGTTGAAGATCCGGTCTTGATCTGTTTCGTTGCAGTAGCAGATTTTTTTGTCTAGAAGTGCTGCTTTTACTTCGGGATCTTGCGGCTCAATCACAGGCAGGACATCGAGGTCGTATTTCTTGACAAACTCAAAGTCTCTTTCGTCGTGGCCAGGAACGCCCATCACGGCGCCGGTTCCGTACGTCATGAGAACATAGTCAGCAATCCAGATCGGAACTTGTTTGTTGTTGAAAGGATTGATCGCATAGGCGCCGGTCCAGACCCCGGTTTTTTCTTTGGCTAGATCGGTGCGCTGCATGTCATTTTTGGAAGCGACTTCTTTTTGGTAGGCCTGGACTTGCTTTTTCTGTTCGGGAGTAGTGATCTCAGCGACAAGAGGATGCTCAGGAGAAAGAACTAAGAACGTGACGCCAAAGGATGTGTCGTGTCTTGTTGTAAAGACCGTGATCAGTTCTCCGGTTTTCTCTTCTTTGAAATGGATCTTGACCCCTTCACTTCTGCCGATCCAATTGACTTGGAGTCTTTTTAGAGATTCCGGCCAATCGACAAGTTTGAGGTCTTCGATGAGTTGGTCTGCGTAGGCAGTGATCTTAAGGATCCATTGACGGAGCGGCCTTCTTTCAACGGGATAGCCGCCTTCTTTGGAATGTCCATTTTCGACTTCTTCGTTGGCCAGCACTGTGCCGAGCGTCTGGCAGTAGTTAACGTTCACTTCGGCTTCGTAGGCAAGTCCTTTTTCGTAAAGCTTGGTGAAGATCCACTGGGTCCATTTGTAGTATGTCGGATCGCTGGTGGCGACTTCCCTACTCCAATCGTAGCTAAAGCCGAGCGATTTAAGCTGGCGGCGGTAAGTGTTGATGTTTTGTTCAGTCGTGATTGCTGGATGCGTGCCGGTGCGGATGGCGTATTGTTCAGCAGGCAGCCCGAAACTGTCCCAGCCCATCGGATGGAGGACGTTGTAGCCTTTATTCCGCTTATAGCGGGAAAGGATGTCGGTAGCAGTATACCCTGTGACGTGGCCGACATGGAGGCCAGCTCCCGAAGGATAGGGGAACATGTCTAGTATATAATATTTAGGTTTTGAAGGGTCAGCCTCGACCTGGAAAGTCTCTTTCTCTTCCCAGATATGCTGCCATTTCTGCTCAATTCGCTTATGATCGTAGTTTGCCATCTAGAAAAAATACAGTATAATGGCAATTGCTTCAAAATGAAAAATCAACTACACTACGAAGCGGGAGCCTACACTATAGGTCAAGATCATCAAAACTATGATAGAATTAACTCAACTTAAGAAAAATAAAATTACACTTTCTGATTATAACTATCGTAGAGATATCGAGAATCGTCTTTTATTAGCTAGCTTCACAGTATTTGAGATCGCGGTATTGGAGGAAATTTTATATAGTCCCATCAAAGCGCCGATCCGTAAAATCGCCAAAAACATCGATAAGACCGAAGAAGAGATCCTTCCGATCTTGGAGAAACTCTCTAAAACAGGCCTTTTAGTTGTTGAAGGCGACTCAATTACCGTAGATAAAGAGACAAGAAAGTATTTTGAAACTGAAATTGAAAAGTTCGAGCCTGATTTCTGCCCTGGTATGGAATTTCTTCAAAATGTTCTTAAAAAAGTTCCTATCCATGCTCTTCCCATTTGGTATTCTATCCCCCGGACCTCTAATAATATCTTTGAATCCCTTGTTGAGAAATATCTCCTCACACCGCAGATCTTTCAAAGATACCTAATGGAGCTGACTTTCGGTGATCCAGCCCTCTCAGCGATCGCCCAAGACGTCTTACGCTCTCCTGATCTGACGGTATCTGCCAAAGACGTGATAAAGAAATACGAACTATCCCGTGAGAAGTTTGAAGAGAACATGCTCATTTTAGAGCTCCATTTTGTCTGCTGCTTGCGATATCAGCAATCTGGCGATACCTGGGAAGAAAAAGTCACACCTTTCCATGAATGGCGTGAGTACCTCACTTTCTTAAAAACAACGACGACAGAAAAAATCACCGATACTGCAAAGATCGGGCGGTACCGCTCGCATGATTTTGCTTTCATCGAAGACATGACCGCCGTTCTTCACCTTGCAAAAAAACAGCCGACTCCTCTAAATCCTAAGGGATATGCCGACATCGCAGCTCGTCTGCAAGAAATCCCTCCGACACCTCAGTACATTGATCAGATCGTAAGCAAACTCCAGCTGTTAAAGCTTGCAGAAGTAGTCGATGATAAACTCCAAGCTGCAGAGCATGCTGCTGAGTGGCTTGAAATGCGTGTTGAAAACCGCGCGCTCTATCTCTACCGCCATTCTTTAAATAAGATCCAATCAGTTTCACTTCCCGCTCATTTGGTGTCGGAAAAAGTCATCCGAGATGCTGAAAAAGCTGTCATGCGTGTTTTGCATACCGGCTGGGTCTTTTTCGATGAGTTCGATAAGGGTGTAATCGTACCTTTTGGCGATCACACTTCTGCAACTCTTAAAAAATGTGGCAAGGGCTGGAAATATGCCCTTCCTGAGTATACCCCGGAAGAAAGAGCCTTTATCCGCGCTGTTGTTTTTGAGTGGCTTTTTGAAGCCGGCATCACAGCTGTCGGAACTTATCAAGGCCGGGAATGTTTCACCGTGACTGCTTTTGGACAATCTTTATTCGGATAAACAATGGAAGATCTAGTCTCCAATCGTAAAGCTCATCACAATTATGAGATTTTGGAGACATTAGAGTCGGGCATCGTTCTTTTGGGAACCGAGATCAAATCTTTAAGAGATCATGGCGGCAACCTCCAAGAAGCTTATGTGGTTTTCCACCGCGGCGAAGCCTACTTAAAAAACTCTTCGATTTCTCCCTACAAGTTCGGAAACATCTACAACCATGAAGAACGAAGAGAACGCAAACTTCTCCTTCATAAACGTGAACTTCTCCGCTTAAAATCTATAATCGATGAAAAAGGCCTCACGATCATCCCCCTTGGCATGTATCTCAAGCATGGTCTCGTTAAAGTCCGGCTTGGAGTTGCTAAGGGTAAAAAGGCCTACGATAAGCGAGCTTCTCTCAAAGCCCGCCAAGATAAGCGAGAGATGGATCGTTCAATGAAACAGGACGATTGACACTAGTCTTGTGAATCGAGTATCTTCTTGTTAAAAAGGATCATCTATGAAATTCACCATTCCCAGACTTGACTTAGTCAATTTAATCGGAAAAATCCAAGCCATTGTCCCCTCTAAGCCGGCGCTTCCTATTTTGAGTAATGTCCTTTTGGAAGCAGTGGGTGATCAATTGATCATTAGTGCAACGGATCTTACCGTGAGTATGCGGGCTTACGCCAGTGCCCAAATTGAAGAAGAAGGATCGATCACGCTTCCTGCAAAAAAATTCTTTCAGCTCGTCCGTGAACTAACCTCTTCTCAAGTTGAAATCCATGCGGAAACTCCTGAAGCTGCCCATATCAATGCCGGCACTTCTCATTTCAAGATGAGCGGGATGCATAAAAATGAATTCCCAGCCCTTCCCGATCTTTCCGGCGGCATAGCTCTAGATCTTGATAATACTCTGCTCAAAGAGATGCTCGTTCGAAGCTCATTTGCCGCTGCCCGCGATGACAACCGCCAGGTTCTCAATGGCATCCTTCTTCAGCACCGTCAAAAATTAGCGACCTTTATCGGCACCGATGGCAAGAGACTTGCCCGTCTTTTTGCCGATGTCGACCTTTCTGAAGAACAAGCCGGAGCTTATGTCCTGCCTCTCAAAGCCGTTGAAGAGATGATCAAACTTTTAGAAGTCAAAGAGCAAAAAGCCAAGCTCACTTTCTTTGCTGATAAGATCGGCATTGAGACCGGCAGTGTGACCCTGATTACCAAACTCCTCAATGGTCAATATCCAGATGTCGACCGTGTGATCCCTAAAAAAGCTAACGATCCCATTGCCCTTCACCGAGAAGAGCTCATGTCACTTTTGCGCCAAGTGTCTCTCTTTACCAGTGACCATAGCAGCGCTGTCCGGTTTACCTTTACCTCCGGCGAGCTCCATCTGACAGCCATGAGCGGCGGAATCGGCGAAGGAAAAGTCAGCATGACCGTCAACTATGGCGGACCTAAGCTCGACATCGCCTTCAATCCCCATTACTTCCTCGATATCTTGCGCCATAGCAAAGATGAGACGATTCAACTCTCCTTAAGCGATGCGTACAATCCTGGACTGATCACCGATTCAACGAACGCTCATTTTGTGATCATGCCGATGCGCCTTGAAGCTTAGGAAATGTACTCACAAGTTTTTAATACTTGGGCTAACGTGAAAGCCTCGCGGTTTAACGATCTTAAAAAATAGGACAAATATAAAAAAAATAGCCAGATTAAATAATAAATAAACCAGGCCTTTTAGGTGGGGGAGGTAAAGGGATAACAGGAGGGGGTGG
>CAZFXE010000077.1:0-7196 GCA_964522945.1 uncultured bacterium | reverse complement strand
AGTCTTTTGCTGTTCTTAAAAGATTATAATTAAAGCAAATGAAGAAGAAGATCAGAATAAGTGGTAAAAATAATTTTAACTCACTTTTATGGACAGGACAGAACCAGGAACGGAAACGGCCGAATTCCTGGGAACTGTTAGTTGCCATCGATAATAGTCCTGCCTTGTACCCTGTTGGGATAGCAAAAATTATAACAGTTTTCCCATATTTGACAAGGAAGAACGAGCTTTTCTTTAAAAACAAATTTATACATAAATCTATCGAAATAAATATTTAATTAGGTGAAAAAGCGGAAAAAGCTGCTTCATTATTACTGTTATTGGAGTTCCGGATCGGAGCATAGTTGGCAAATTGAGCAACTTCTTTCCGGAAAGCTAAGTTCACGCTGCCGATTCCGCCATGACGGTTCTTTGCAACGATCAATTCTGCAGTTCCAGGCTTGTCATACGGATCGTAATATTCCCGTCTGAGCAGGAACATCACCAAATCCGAGTCCTGCTCGAGCGAGCCCGACTCTCTCAAATCGCTCATCATAGGACGATGGCCTGCGCGCTCTTCAACTTTTCGAGAAAGCTGGGATAGACAGAGGATCGGAATATTGAGTTCGCGAGCCAAAGTCTTTAGTAATCTTGAGATTTCAGAAACCTCGAGTTGGCGGTTTTCTTGGTTTCTAAAACTACCGGAGCCGCTTAGCAACTGGAGATAGTCGATAACTAGAAACTCAATTCCATACGCTTCTCTCATTCGTCTTGCCCGAGCACGGAGGTCGGTGATCTTCAGGCCGGGCTGATCATCGATGATCATCGTATGTTTTTGCATCGTATTGACAGCGCCGACGATTCTTTGGAACTCGATGCCATTGAGCGATCCGGTTTTTATCTTGTCGGATTCAACTTCGGCTTGAGAGCAAATAATACGGTGGAGCAGTTGATCGGCTGTCATCTCTAAAGAAAAGATTCCGACAGGAAGATTATTTTTGAAACAGATGTTCTCAGCTATATTCAAAGCTAAAGCTGTTTTCCCCATCGCTGGACGAGCAGCTAAGATCATTAAGTTCGACGGTGAGAGTCCGTTGATCATCTTATCAAATTCAAGAAAATGCGTGGGAATCCCGGTGATCCCTGTATCATCGGGGCCGCGGGCTTGAAATTTTTCCTGTTTTTCTTGGAGCTCTTTCAAATATGGCAGCTTGGAAGAAGCTTTTGCACCAGAGATGATATCTTTGATCAGAATACCACCTAACGTATTGGCAGACTGGCTGATGTGAAAGAATTTCTGTTGGGCGACATCTAAAGAGGTTTGGACGTCATCTGGATTATCAAAGGCTTGCTTTTCGATCTCTTGCGCAGAGTGGATCATCCGTCTAAGGAGCGATTTATTACGGACAAGGTCGGTGTATTCTTCGATATGTGCAGCAGTACCTGCATATTGAGCAACAGTTGTCAGATATGCAATTCCACCAATCGCTTTGAGTTGATTGCGTCGTTTGAGTTCTTCAGCGACTAAGTGGACGTCAGCTGGTTTATCTTGGACAAAGCATCCTTTTAAAACTTCAAAGATAATCTTGTGTTCGGTGTAGTAGAAATCTTGTTCGTTCAACGAATCCGCAGCAATATTAAGGCTGCCGATCGAGGTGAGCATGCATCCCAAGACGATCATTTCTGATTCTTTAGAGTTGGGAGGGATTTTGGTTAAATTTTGTTCGGCCATATCACGCTAAGTTAGCGCATAGGTCCGATTAATTCAATCTAGAGTTAGGAGATACGGAACCCAGCAGGAACCATTTCTATTTCAAATTTTTGTAGTGAGAGTTTGTAGCCGCATCTGTAAAAAAATCAGTTCTTTAATATAGACGGAATAGGGCTCTAAAAAGCAAAATCTACTTTGCCAAGACTTGTTTTCCTGTCTTGGCAACAAAGGGGCGTCTCATATCGGAATTTGGGTTCGCTATATCCGACACTTCCAATTACCGCAGCTCTTGGGTTCTTTCAGTTTAACAATCGCGAGGAGAAATGTATGACTGTGACCTTAGATCAAAAATTAGCCTCCATTCCGTATGATGAAATGGTCAATGAGTTAAGCTCTATGCTCGCTAATAGCCTTATAACGATCTCGTGGTGGGGAGCCAGATTAGTAAGTATTGGCGGTTATGAAGAGACTGTTTACATCGATACTTTAGCAAGAAAATATCTGCACGCTAAACCTTTTGATTACAAGGGATCATCGTGCTCCTTGAAAGAGAGACTTGTCTGTTACAATTTGTGGGAAGATATCGAGAATTTATACAAAAAAAGCGATGAAGAATTAATTCACACCTCGACTTTCACTTATTTGTTAACCTATTTGCGAGAGGCTAGAGTCGACCCGCTCATCATTCAAAGCCGAAGATCTAATCTACTGAAATGGAAGTACCATCGATATCCTCAAGAGATTATTCGTACGGGACGTGATTCTTTCGATAATTTTGAATGCGAATGGCACCACAGGGATACGCTTTTTTTGTTTACACCGGAGAGATATAAGGAATTATGGCCCAATACAATTACAGATCAATCTGGAAAACCCTGGTTAAATGATGACCATGGAGAGGCGCATCAAATGAGGTCGTACCAGTCTAAAAATAATCTAACAGTTAGATGGTGCGCAACTAAAGAGATGGTAGAGCAAGCTATTCAAGACAATTTAGAAGAAAAACTTGTACAAGTAAGAGAGATCATTCAGATTCTTTAGAGTTTGGAGGGATTTTGGTTAAATTTTGTTCGGCCATATCACGCTAAGTTAGCGCATAGGTCCGATTCGTTCAATCCGGAGTTAAAAGAGCTACATCTGTTGTGCCTTCTCGACGATATTCAGTAAGCTTCTCAAAGATTGTTAATAGGTTCTTCTTTCTTGACATTTGTTAGAGAGCACCCTATTTATCCAATCAGTGATGGGATAATCAGGATGATATTTTTCCGCTAGAGAGCGAATTTTATCGATCCTCACAAGGAGCTGCCATGATACCTGTTAGTCCAGTGTGTGCCAAACTTGCTAGTTTTTTTAATTCTGGAGCCGTTTCTGGAGGAGAATTAGAAAAAATCCCACAAAAAGACATTTCCGTAATTCGTTCTTTTGATTCAAAGTCCGTAGGATCACTTTCTTTAAATTGTGTTTCAGATACTGCCGCCATTGCCCATTCACTATTCGAAAAAACAGCTAACGGAGGTCTCTGTGTAGCAGCTGAAGAAACAGTTAATACGGGTGGAATAATCGATGAGGTTATTCATCGTCGCAAAGATGATATTGAAAAATGCGAACAAAAGATTAGAAGTCTAGGTTGGGATAATATAGTAACTGTAAAAATTTATTCGTTAATAAATGTCATTTGTAAAGATGGTCAATTTATCTTAAATTTACAGGAAAAAGTTCACCGAACAGCGCTTTTTGTTTTTGATATTGAACCAGAAAAAGGTGACATAGCTGAAAGTGGGTGCAAGGAAGCAAGGAGGCAAAATATTTCTCCTGAAAAGATTGCCTATGTAATAGTGCCTGAGAAATATAAAGATGAAGTTTTGGAAAAGGGGGAAGCATTCGGAATTCCATTAGATAAAGTCATATTTGTTGGAGACACAAAAAAGCGTATTCGTTTTAGTTATAAAGATGCCGAGAATAACACCCCATCATGTGAAACGGAAGGCCCTATAGTGATACCCGACTATGAGTCAGCATTAGACTTAATAGCAAAAAAATTTGGGGATATAAAATCCCACCCTCTTTTTACACATATGACACGCCTACCAGAATAACTATTCCAGAGCATGGCCTTTGGTCAAGTCTTGGAATAGTTCATTCGTTCTAGATGAAATGGTTAAACAATCAAGCTTTTCTGTAACGGTCTTCGAACTTTCTCCTGGTAGAGAGAAGTCTTGAAAGTCAACGTTTAATGAGTCACGTATAGCATATTTAGAAAAGCCGTAATTCACCCAATCAATCACCCATTCAATACTCCTTCTAACAGAAAGACGAAGTTTTTCTTCTTCTGGAAATTCGCACTTAAGCCCAGAGAGAGTAACTCGTAATGCAGAAAATGGCGTCAAATAACCTTGGCTTGCCTCGATAACAGGAATTACCATCTTCTTGTATTGGCTAAACAAGAGTTGAGCTTTTTCTTGAGTCGTAAGTTTGCTAAAGATTGATTCGTTTTCAAGTATAATTTGTGTGAAAAATTGCTCCCTCTGTTTCTTATGATTAATAATTGAGCAAAAAAATCGACTTGTATAGTCCGATATTTGTTGTGTTTCGGGCAAGCAGGGGACAACATCCAGAATGTCGAAAGATTCAGTGTTGTCTTCTTTGAGCGTATATTCAACCTGCGCTGGAAAGATATTACCATTTTGATGCAGTGCTGTAGTCATAAAGCTCTCCTTGTTTCGCGTCCATTGTACCATAAAAGAAAATTATTAGATAATTTAACTTTTTAAAAAATTTGTTGTGAAACCAGTGTCAATCCAGTCGATAGTTGAATAAAACCCAAGATTTTTTTATGAGATAGCCCTAGCAGGAATGGCTCTTGAGAAATACGGAAAGAGTGGGATTTGAACCCACGGTACCCCTTAACGGAGTACGCGTCCTTAGCAGGGACGTGCCTTCGGCCACTCAGCCATCTTTCCAAAGGAGAGCAATGTTAGCTTGTGGGGGTGTATTAGTCAATAAAGTGGGAGCGGGAAAGTCTTTCGCCATTGAGGGCATTCCAATGGCTAGTGTGGACGGAGCCGTCCGGATTTTGAACGGTGATGCAATGAACAGGGAGATAAACGTCGGTCATTGTGCGTATAGCAAAATTTTGACCAAAGGCAGCACGGGCTAGCCTTTCGATCTGGCCGGGTGTAAAATGACGGCCTAGACGGATGGCATCTTTATAGGGTTTCGTGACAAGTCTTTCGTCGAGCTTGGTCTCAGGGGTAGTGCAGAATTTTGGGTGTTGGAAGTGCAGTTTAAAGTGATTGCCAGCTTGGACAATGAGCTTTTTTTTGCGACAGCTATCGAGCCAAGCATTGAGAACTTCGGGTTCGACGTGGAGTGCCTTTGAAAGTCCATCGCGGTCAAGAGCTCCGCCTTTTTTCGCCAGAAGATTTAAGATCTTGAATTCCTGGGGAGTCGCGTCGGCTGTGATGCAATCGCCGAGGCCATGGGTTTTTTCCCAATTCTTTGTCTTGGTGACCATTTCACCATCGGTCAAGTCCCAGAGCATGATGCTTTCATGGGTCTTGTCATCAGAAGAGGTGTACTTCACTTCCATCAAAAGATACGGATAAAATTCTAAGACGGGATCTAAGAAACGGTGCCGGCTGTCTTTGAGAAGAGAATTGCGGTGTTTTTCCATGATGTGAGTGGCGTTATAGCGGACTTCAAGAGTATGGAAGTTTCCCATATCGAGAATGGAAGCGACCTTGTTTTTCACTTCAGGATGGTTCTGTGAGACCATCCAAATACCATAGCCTCCGGCTAAGATCGCGAGGATTGTTGCAATAATCTTCATGTTTTTACTGTATATCAGTTTGAACCTATCTCAGTAAAATCTTTCGTCGATTTTCGGGATTATTTTGGCCGATTTTCGGTTTTCTTTGTAGGGGTTGTATACGAAAGTTGATACAACCCCTACAAAGAAAACCGAAAAGCAGTTCAAAAGAACCCGAAAATCAACTGAAACTTTTTACTGAGGTAGGTTCTCAGGTGTTTTCGAAAAATAGCAACCTGATTATTATCTAGAAGCTGAAATTTTCTCCAAGGAATTGCAATGAAGACGGTTTTGTTATGTTTTTTTGGCCTACTTTTCCCTTACCTAGCGACTTTGTCAGCCGATGAAGAAGTTTTTGAATTTAGAGGTAAACATCTGGTGGCGGATTATTTGGACTGTGATATGGAGGCGCTCTCAGATGAACATGCTTTGATGAGTGTTATGATTGCAGCCTCTCAAAAGTGCGGAGCCGAAGTTCTTGGTAGTAATCATTATATTTTTCCGGGTCATGGACTGACGATGACCATTTTGCTCTCGGAGAGCCATGCGAGCATTCACACCTATCCAGAACATGGAAAATGTTTTGTCGATCTTTTTACCTGTGGTGATAAGTGCAACAACCACATTTTCAATGAGGCTCTCAAAGATTATCTCAAGCCAAAAAATGTAGCAGCTATGGTGCTAGTCCGTGATGATGCAATCACTGAGCTAAAGAATGATCTTTAAAGACAGGCATGAGGCTGGATTAAAGCTCGCAGCTAAGCTCGAAAAATATCGAGCTCAGCCTCAGACTGTTGTCATGGGTCTTGCGCGGGGCGGTGTTGTGGTTGCCTATGCAGTGGCGCAGGTTCTCCAGCTTCCTTTAGATGTGATCGTCATTCGAAAAGTCGGAGCTCCCGATCAGGAAGAACTTGCGATTGGCGCTGTCGATGAAGAAGGGGATGGTTTTCTCAATCAAGGGATCATCCGGTCGTTAAACATCCGGCCGGAGTATGTTCAAAAAGAAGTCGATCAGCAGAAAAAAGTAGCCACGGAGCGTGCTGCTCTTTATCGGAAGGGCAAAAAGAAAATCGATATTGAAGGTAAAACGGTGATTGTGGTCGATGACGGCATCGCCACAGGTGCCAGTGTTAGAGCAGCACTCCTTGGACTAAAGAAAAAAGGAGCGGAGAAGGTCGTCTTAGCTGTGCCAGTCGCCGCCGCTGACTCTTTAAAAAGTCTTTCGAAAGAAGTCGATGAGACAGTCTGCCTTTATGATCCCTCTGACTTCATGGCAGTTGGACAATTTTATCAAAAATTCGCTCAAACATCCGATGAGGAAGTGATGAGGCTGCTATCGGGTTGATTCAATGTATGCTAAAATTTGTTTAGCACGATTTTCTACGGTAGCGCGTCCGATGTGGACTACATTAAATCCAAGAGCCCGGTAGTTTTGTTCGATATGTTTCTCGATTAATAATAGTTGATCCAGGTTCTCATGGCGGATTTCGGTTGTCTCGCATCCATTTAAGTTGTCGATGAAGAAGACTGTCTGGTTATAGAACTGATCATCGATCACTGATTGGACTTTACTGGCCATAGTTTCAAGCGATTTTGTTCCGCCCATCGGGATAAGAGCGTAGGTAAAAGCGTCGATCATGGAGCGGTCGAAGAAGACAAGCCCTGTATCGGGTGTTTGATTCTGCCGATGATATTGGA
>CAZFXE010000076.1:0-7360 GCA_964522945.1 uncultured bacterium | reverse complement strand
CATTAACTATTGTAGCAGACAATAGAATATAACTAACTTGTTATTATTTATTTATGAATCATTCTAAATGATTGATAATCAACGAGATGTGTTTGCGTTTTAGCATATTTCCTTTAGTCTTTTTTGTCATTTACAGAGCGTTTTTTAATAGTATAGTTGTATTTAACAGACTAATAATAAAGCATTTGCAACTTAATTCAAAAAACTCTTTAACATTATAGATAATTAAGGTATAATTAAGAAGGAGAGGAAGAAAATGATGTCGTTTTTATTAAAAATGTTTTCAGGGTCCAAAGAACCAAGATCTCAGTCTGACGAGGTGTCAGCGGAAGATTTTGCCCAGAACATTCAGCTCATTTGCTCGACAGAATTTTTTGTTCCATGCCTTCCGTCTAAAAAGAAACAATCAAAGAAAGCAGAAAAAGCTGTGATGGTCGATGAAAAGGCGCCTGTCCAGAAACCTGCAGATATCGTAGAAAAACCTCTTAAGGAAAAACCGCTCAAGCGTCTTTTCCCTTGGCTCTTCTAGCGGATTGTTCCGACTCGTTTATAAAACTCAAAAGTATCATTCAGCGTTTCAGCAAGAGGCCGAGGATAGAACCCTAATTCTCTACGGGCTTTCAACGAGCTGATATTTCGATTGCATCTGATCAAAACTTCTAAAGTCTCATTGGTATAAAGGATCGGCGTATGGGTGATAAAGCTATAGGCCTTTGCTAAGGGAATCCCCATGCGGGCCAGCCATTGGGGAGTTGTAAATTTAGGAGCTGGCTTTCCTGTGATTTCTTGCACAAGAAGAGCTAATTCTTTGACGGTTTTCCACATTCCCGAGATCACATAACGCTCACCGGGTTTGCCTTTTTCCATGGCAGCGATGGCAGCTTTTGCGATATCGCGGACATCGATCCAATCGAAGCCCCCATCTATGAGTGTCGGAATTTTCCTATTATATAAAGCAACGAGTCCCTGTCCTAAAAGAGAGGGCTGAAAATCAAAAGGACCGACAGCAGCGGTTGGATTAAGAATAATCGCATCGAGTCCTTGAGCGATTCCTTTTAAAACTTCTCTTTCCGCATCTGATTTGGTGATGTCATGGAGTAGGCCTTCATCGCCGACAAGAGCTCTATTTTCATCGAGCGCTTCTTCCGGCTGTTGTTGAAGAGCGTGGATAGAACTGAAGTAGACAAGTCTTTGTACGCCGGTAGCCAGGCAAGCTTCAACGATATTTTTAGTGCCTGTGACGTTAACAGCTCTGACTGTTCCGTCTTTGTCTCCATCGACAGAGATTTTTCCTGCCGCATGGAAAACAACATCGACTCCCTGGAGAAATTGATGAAGACAGGCGCTATCTAAAATATCGCCCCGGACTTTTTCAACATCGAGCCTCTCTAGAGAATTTGAATTGATATGAACAAGAGCTTTGACTTTCATCCCTTTTTCAAGGAGTGCCCTGCAAAGATTATTTCCAATAAGACCTGAGGCTCCGATAACAGCGATCTGCATACCTACTCTCCAGAGTGATAATGTAGTCATAGCCTGAAATAAAAACAATGGTCGATTAGATGTCTATGAGCAAGAGGGGCTGGAGTGATTCGGAGGTGATTGCTAGGTCTTCATGTGAATCGTTCAGGGTTTGCGCTGCCTTTAATAAAGCCCGGGCAAATGGCATAATATCCGTTTGATCGATTCCCTGGGAGAAGAGCATTTTAATCTCTGTTGCTATTTCATGCATTCGTTCAGTAAAATTACCAAGAAAATGAACCTTTTTTCCTTTTGTGTATAAGTGATCGCAGTCACCATGCAGGCCTGCGACGATTAAATTTTCATCTGTTTGAACAGAAAAATTGCCGCCCTTTAATTCTACTCCCACTCCATAAAAATTTTTCGCATGAATGCGGGTTGATCCGTTTTTTGCAGAGAAAGAGCCTAATGCTAAAATATTGACAGCCTTGATATTGATATCATGCTCTGCTTCCATAGACTCTAAAAACACACAATTACAATCGGCAGCTAGCGTTAAGTCTTGAGATTGAGTGGAATTCTGAAGCGGTTTTCGGAAGATGGCAAATGTGGTGTTATTGACTGTCAGCGTATCAAACTGATCGCCGCGAGAATAATTATAAGTAATAGCCGAATCTGTGTTGCGAACTATTAATGCCATAAAAATGCCCCCATTTAATGGTGAAGATTTTACCGGTTTTATAATTAAAGGAACAACAAATAGTGGTCAAAAAAAGACTAGAACCAGGGCGGGGCTTGGATTTTCTTCCAGTCATCGGCATATTGCTCGATGGCTTGAGCTGTAAGTTCGTGCGTCTCAATGAGATCTCGAAAGACATCTTCCTGAAGCGTGACCGCATCATTGAGACCAAATCGCAGCCAGTCTAGATTCAAGGGTGTCCGATGGCGGTCAGCACATTACAGGTTGAGATGTTTCGTCAGCTGGGGCACTCAGCATTCGATTTATCTTTACCAGAGCCTGTGCAAACTGCTCTCCATTCTGGTCATTAATTCCTTGGGGAGCGAGCGTTTTCATTTCGGTTGCTATTTTATCAAACTGTTCAGGCAAAGCATTTAACTGAACACGCTTTCCAAATAGGCGTACATTATTGCCGGGACAGGGGGTTGCGAAAATTTTTAAATCCTTTTTTGCTTTAATATATGTATTTTTTTCAAATGTTACTCCCACGCCATAAAAATTTTTCGCGCGGATAATGGTTCCTCCAGTTTTTGAATGGAAAGAACCTAATGCTAAAATATTGACGGCATTGATGGTGATAGACTTAGCCTCTATAGGCGCAAATAAAAACACAAAAGTGCAATCGTGTTCTAACTTTAAATGGCTGGAGCTCTGAATCGATTTGTGATAGATAGCAATTGTGGTGTTATCAATTGTCATCTCATCATACTGATCGCCTTGATGATAAGTATAAGCTGAAGTGCCAGAAACTCTTAATGCCATAAAAAATCCCCCGTTTAATGGCGGAAAGTTTACCAGCTTGTTATTAAATAACAAGATCAAAAAAGACTAGAACCAGGGCTGAGCTTGGATTTTCTTCCAGTCATCGGCGTATTGCTCGATGGCTTGGGCTGTAAGCTCATGAGTTTCTATGAGATCTCGAAACACATCTTCCCGGATCGTGACAGCATCAATGCCGATTTCAGCGCACGACTTAATCTGTTCGATGGTTTTAGGATTGACCGCTAGAATGCGGGTTCTCATTTGATAGGCTGTCATTATTGTTTTAACAGCCTCTAATTGAGCCAGGGGATTATCGCCTGATTTCATGATGCGTGAAAAATAAGGAGCAACCCATCCGGCTCCGCTTAAGGACGCGATTAAAGCTTGAGTCGGCTGAACAACAGCCGATGCCATGACGGGGATTTTATCTTTGGATAAAGAGCAAATGGCCTCAAGACCGCGTTCAGTGACGGGGACTTTGACAACAATCCGAGGAGAAAATTCATAAAGCGCTTTCCCTTGTGAGACCATAGAAGCAGCGAGGTCTTCGAAAACTTCAACAGCAACAGGGCCTGGCTGTGCAGATAACAAAGCTGTCAGGGTGTCGCGGGGATTGGAAACCAGCATGGAGGGATTTGTCGTCACACCATGTAGGATGCCCAACTTCTGGGCTTTTTCAAGCGTCGGAAGATCAATTGTATCTAACCAAATTTGCATATCCGGAGCATAGTTGAAGGGTAAAAATAATTAAAGTCTGATTCTTAAGAGCTGTTTCCACTCTGTTGTGAAATGAGGCGATTGATGGCCTGATAGAGGCTTCCATGCTGAGGATGTTCCTTCGGCCGCAAAAAAGATGGCCTTCTTTCTTTTTTTGCGATTGATCTCATCGACGATGTGCATTAAATCATTTGAGCCTGAAGCTTGGAAAAGATCGAGCTGTGTCTCATCCTGCGGTGAGATATGATGGAACATAATGCCGGCTTTCCGATACGACTGTCCATCGTGGTAGAGTTTAGAGAGGAGCTGATGGGCATGGCTGATCAGGTGGGGAGTGTAGGAAGTCGGCTGAGTAAGAGCGCGGGAAGCTGACCTGGGGAATCGGTCTTTTCCAATCACGAAGACGCTCATATAACCAGCGACGGAATATTGCTTGCGGAGTTTTTCAGCTCCATGAGCAGTAAATGTAGCAACGGCTTCTTTCAAGTCGTCTAAAGAGCTGATTAGTTTTCCAAATGATCTAGAACAGACGATTCCTTTTTTGGGAGGCGCCAGCTCTTCTAAAGCCAAGCAAGAGACTCCTCGCAGTTCTAAAACGGTCCGGAGCAAAGCGACGGAAAAATGTTTTTGGATCCACGTGTCTGCTTGCATAGTGAGCTGACCGACATAATAGATCCCCAGTTGATTGAGCGTGCAGGCAATCTGCGCTCCGATTCCCCAGACTTCCTGGACGGGAAGTTGCATAAAAATAGCAGAGGGGTCGTTGAGATGGCAGACGCCATCAGCCCGTTTTTTAGCCAGATCATTGCCGACTTTAGCTAGTGTTTTTGTGGTGCCGATCCCCACTGAAATAGGGATCCCTGTCCAGCGGAGGACGCGGGAGCGGATCTCCATTGCGATAGTAGGGGCGATAGTGTCGGAATCAATCTCTAAAAAAGCCTCATCGATTGAGTAGATCTCCATTGGGAATCCAAAATCTTCTAAAACGGTCATGACGCGCTCAGACATATCGCCATAAAGGGCAAAGTTGGAAGAGAGGACTGCGACGTTGTTCCTTGAAAAGGTCTCCCGGTATTGAAAAGCAGGGGCTCCCATTGGGATTTTTAAATCTTTGGCTTCTTTGGAGCGTGAGATGACGCAGCCGTCATTGTTGGATAAAATCACGACAGGACGGTGCAGGAGCTTTGGATTAAAGACTCTTTCGCAGGAGACAAAGAAATTGTTACAATCGATTAATGCGTACTTTGTGGATGACATACGTCACAATGCCCCAAACTTGAAAATCCATTTCCGGAGTGATCTCTAGCGCTGCAAACGCGGGGTTTTCAGCGACTAAAAAGAGCTTATCCTTCTTTCTTAATAGTCTTTTGACGGTAAACTCTCCATTAATAATCGCCACAGCAATTGATCCGCTCTCTGCCTGCAGTGCGCGGTCGACGATCAAAACATCGCCGTCATAAATTTGGGCATCTCTCATCGAATGGCCTTCAACTCGGACAAAAAAAGTTGAAGCTGGATGAGCGACAAGCAGCTCATTTAGGTCGAGCTTCTTTTCGACATGGTCATCGGCAGGTGAGGGGAATCCGGCTTGAACGGGGGCTAAGAAAAATGAAAGTTTCATGGCCGCATTATTAGATCAAAGACGAGTTAGATGCAATCCGAAGACTTTTTTAGGATTTTCGATGGATGAGCCCAAGCCTATCATCTATTAACCTCATGAAAAGTCCCGAAATGGCAATGGTATGCACAAGGCGTGGAATAAGGGCTGGCAAAACCAATTCTCGAACAAAGCCGTTTCTTTTCTTCAGACGCATAAGCGTATGATGGAGAGGTTCTGAAATAGCTTCTTTGCGCTGCTGTTCCATAGCAACAATATAAAAAGGCGCTGACAAGATCACCTGAAAAATTCCTGCGCAGGTACTCACGGCCATCCCTTGAGAGGGGTGTTTTGTTTTAAGAGGTTCATAAATACTGAAAAAAATAGCCGAACTTAAAATTCGATGGCTCAAAGTGGCAGGCAAGCCTTTGCGCAAAACAGATGAATTGATGTCTTTCCATTTTTGTCCCTGAATAAAACGGGTGCGGGTTGAGTTGAAGGCATTAAACAGTAACGATTCCGATATACTTGCTAAAAGTCCAAAAGTAAATCCTCGCACTGCAGGATGGGCATCCATGGGAACGATGGAAGAAAAAAAGTTCGCCGCAAAAAACTGGATAGGGGTTCTCGTGATGGATTTTAGCGTGTTAGGTTGAAATCCTTTGCCATAATCTTTAACAGCTGTTTCTTTTAAGATCTGGAGAGTGTTTTTACGATTGAGAATTTCTCGAGTTGCAACGACATCAAGAGGTGTTCCAACAATAGCTTGAGCGACTCCAAAAAGAGAAGGGGATAGATACATCCAAAAAAAAGAACGGTTTTCAGCACGAGTTGTCATTTCGGCGTAACTTATAAAAAAATGACGAAGTTGTTTACAAGTAACTTTTTAAACAGGAGGAAGATCAAACAGGAGAAAATGTCCATTTGCGCTTTCTAGCTTCAGTTCGGACTCATCGGAGATAGCTGCTCCATCGCCGCTTTGGAATTTTTTATCATTGCAGGTTAGGGGGCCTTCGATGACCTGGATCCAGGCTGTTCGTTTTGGAGCTAAGGTATAGGAGAGTTTTCCTTGGAGCCGAGAAGCGAAGATTTTGACATCTTGATGGATTTTGAGTGAGCCGTTTTCTCCATCTTTAGACACCACCAAACAGAGCTGGTTTTTAAGGTTGGAAAAGTTCTTTTGCTCATAGCTGGGAGTCAGATTTTTTTTATCTGGAAAAATCCAGATCTGGAGCAAGTGGACGGGATCTTTATTAGAGGGATTGGCTTCTCCGTGACGGATGCCAGAGCCAGCAGTCATGCGTTGGACATCGCCGGGTTTAATCTGAGAACGCTCTCCGGTGCTGTCGGTATGTTCAAGGGTCCCTTCGATGACATAGGTGATGATCTCCATGTTTGCATGGCCGTGGGTATCAAAACCCTTCGAAGGAGCGACATGGTCTTCATTGATGACGCGCAGAGCACTAAACTGGACATGTTCGGGATCGTCATACTCTCCGAAGGAAAACGTATGATAAGTGTCGAGCCATCCAAAATTAAAGTGGCCCCTGTCTTTAGATTTGCGAAGGATAATCATGTTTTTCTAGAACTTTTATACAAGAAGCCCAAATAAAGTGTAATTATGCAGATGATCAAATGGACCCAGGTGTCGGCCATGTTATTGGCAAAGTAGCCTAAAATATCTTCGCTGCCGTAGACGAAGCCCAGGATGGCGACGATTCCATAAATGATGCCGAAAACTTGGAAATAGCTTCTGCAGACGCGACTGCTGCTGTGGCTGAGGAGGTAGGCGATAAGACCTGTTCCTAAATGGAGGGCGTTGGTGTAAAGGTTGACTTTGAAGACTCCCAAAAAATACGAATCTATGGTCAGGCCGGGGATGCAAGCCAATAGGCCAATCAGAAATAAAACAACTCCAAAATCCCTAGCGCATTTCTTATGGCTCATGACGCTCCTTTCCTATTTAGTCTAATAAATAGTTTACTAATAACGGTTCAAGGAAAAAGATTGCGGGAAAACGGTTTTCTGACGTATGTTGTTCGTTGCTTTGTGTTCTGTTCTCCGTTTGGGGGGTTTAGCTCAGT
>CAZFXE010000075.1:0-7430 GCA_964522945.1 uncultured bacterium | reverse complement strand
TGGAGCTCCTTGGCTTTATCTAGCTTCGAGCCGGCATCTTCACCGACCAAAACAAAGTCGGTCTTCTTGCTGACAGAGCCCGTGACTTTGCCTCCGCGCTCCTTAATCAGATCTTCTGCTTGGTCTCGGGTGTAGTTTTGAAGAGCGCCGGTTAAGACAAATGTCTTTCCAGAGAACGCATGATCCGTCCGGATCACTTTTTTAGACGCGTGGGGCTTAACGCCATTTTCTAATAAAAGCTCGATCTCTTTGAGATTGCTGCTCTCTTGAAAATAAGCCACGATGGCAACTGCCATCTTGTCCCCGACTCCATCGATTTTTAACAGTTCTTCCTCTGACATCTCACCCAGTTTATGGATTGAGCCAGCTTCCCGCGATAAGATCTCAGCGGTCTCTTCTCCGACATAACGGATGCTCAGCGCCAAAATAAACCGGGCAAGTGAAACATGGCGGGACTTGTCGATGCTCGTTAAAAGATTGTGAATCGATTTCTCTTTAAAGCCTTCGAGCTGGGCAAGCTCCTCTGCAGTGAGTTTATAAATATCCGACACATGCTTGACGAGTTTTTTGCGGACAAGCTGCTCGACGACTTTTTCACCCATGTGATCGATATCCATGGCATCTTTGCTGGCAAAATAAGCAATCCGGCGAATGATTTGTTCTTCGCAGCCTTTAGAATTCGGGCAACGGACAGCGACTTCTCCTTCGGTTCTGACCACATGAGTGCCGCAGACAGGACAGTGCGTCGGCATTTTCCAAGGTTTAGAATGAGAAGAACGTCTTTTCACATCGACTTCCAAGACTTGCGGAATGACATCGCCGCCTTTAGCGATGACGGCCCAGTCCCCTTCTCGGATGTCTTTACGTGCGACTTCTTCTTCGTTGTGCAAGGTTGCGCGGGCAATTGTGCTGCCGGCAAGAAAAACAGGTTCAAGTTCTGCGACGGGAGTTAAAACACCCGTGCGCCCGACTTGGGTCATAATCTCGCGGATTTGGGTCTTGGCTTGTTCTGGAGCAAATTTGTATGCAACTGCCCAGCGGGGACTTTTTCCGGTGGTTCCTAAAAGAGACCAGTATTTAATGTGGTCAACCTTGATCACAATCCCATCGATGTCAAAAGGAAGGGCATCTCGCTTTTTTTCGATTTCATGCGCAAATTTCATG
Organism: uncultured bacterium; assembly: GCA_964522945.1. Classification (GTDB taxonomy): domain Bacteria; phylum Chlamydiota; class Chlamydiia; order Chlamydiales; family Rhabdochlamydiaceae; genus PALSA-1444. The sequence continues at coordinate 6,266 of CAZFXE010000075.1, read as the reverse complement.
AGGCTTTCTGCTCCCTCAGCAACAGTAACGTTATCGTCGTCAAAGACAGGAAGTCCCAGTTTTTTGAGATAGAGATGAACATCGTATTGATTTTGGACAAGCGACTGATCGGTTTCAGCAAGGCCATAAAAGACAACAGCAAGGCCGCGCTTAGAAACTTCTAATGGATCTAAAAGTTTTAAAGAGCCTGCAGCGGCATTGCGAGGATTAGCCCAGAGCTCTTCTCCGGCTTCTTCTTTCCGTTTGTTTTGAGCTTGGAAAGCCTTGTGCGGCATGAAAACTTCTCCGCGGACTTCTAACACATCCGGAATGTGCGGACCGGTAAGCTTTAGGGGCACTGAGTGGATCGTCCGCATGTTGGAAGTGATATCATCGCCTTTTTTTCCATCGCCTCGGGTCAGCGCGCGGGTGTAGACGCCTTTTTCATATCGGATAGAGACAGCAATCCCGTCCATTTTGAGTTCAGCACAAAAAGGGAGGTGGGATTTTTCTAAAAGTTTGTAGACCCTCTTGATGAAGTCTTCTAATTCTTCCTCGCTATAGGTGTTATCAAGAGAGAGCATCGGAACTGCATGAGCAGCTTGCTTAAATCCCTTGGAGAGCGGATCTTTGACACGTTGAGTCGGAGATGTCTCGGTAACCCATTCAGGATGGTCTTCTTCCATCTTCTCGAGTTTTTTTAAGAGAAGATCGTATTCATAATCAGAGATGACGGGTTTGTTTTCAGCGTAGTAGAGCCGGTCGTGTTTTTGGACCTCATCTACGAGGTTTTCATAATCAGTTTTTGTCATCGAAGGCAACCTCAAAAATCATCGTTGCTAAGGGGGCTAGCTGGACGCTGAAACCGCCTTGCGTTTTTTCAATTTTAGGGTTAATTTTACCTGATCCGCCAAATTCCTCTCTATCGGTATTCATCACTTCTTTAATAGCACGGATATGGGAGAGCCGGATGAGATAATTCGAATAATAATTAGGGGAAAAATTGTGGACGCAGACAACAATTTGTTTGACCCCTTTCCGGAGGTAGCTAATCACAGAATTTTGCTCGTCGCCGGAGTCGATCCATTCAAATCCGCTGCCATCAAAATCTTTTTCCCATAAGGCAGCATTAGCGTGATAGAAGTGGTTGAGTGCTTTGATAGTTCCTTGAAGCTGCTGGTGCCGATCATACTGCAGAAGATTCCAGGAGATCTCTTCTTTGCAGTTCCATTCGCTCCACTGACCAAGTTCTATTCCCATGAAAAGGAGTTTTTTACCCGGCTGGCAGAGCATGTAACTATAGAAAAGCCGGACGCTTGCAAATTTTTGCCAGTCGTCGCCGGGCATTTTAGAGATGAGATGGGATTTTCCATGAACGACTTCATCATGAGAAAGAACTAAAATAAACCGTTCGGAAAACGCATAAATCAGTCCAAAGGTCAAATCATGCTGGTGATGCCTGCGGAAAAACGGATCCCGCTGAAAATACCTCAGCGTGTCGTTCATCCAGCCCATGTTCCATTTCAGATCAAAGCCAAGACCATGCCACTCTAAAGGATGTGTGACTCCTAAAAACGAGGTCGATTCTTCCGCGCAGATAATGGCATGGGGATAAAGGTGGTGAATAATCGAATTCATATGCTTGATGAATTCGATCGCCTCGAGATTTTCTTTGCCCCCATTTTCATTGGGAATCCATTCGCCGGGAGCTCTTCCGTAGTCGAGATAGAGCATTGAAGCGACCGCATCGACCCTAAGTCCATCGACATGCATTTTTTCCAGCCAGTAGATGGCATTGGCCAGTAAAAAATTCGAGACCTCATGCCGGCCGTAATTAAAGATGTAGGTGTTCCAATGCGGATGGAACCCTTGCCGAGGATCCTCATGTTCGTAAAGCGCTGTCCCATCAAATCGAGCGAGGGAAAATTCATCGGAGGGAAAGTGAGCGGAGACCCAGTCCATGATCACGCCAATCCCCTCTTGATGGAGATGGTTGACAAAGTACTGAAAATCTTCCGGAGTTCCAAAACGGCTGGTCGGAGCGTAATAACCGCTGACTTGATAACCCCATGACTCATCGAGCGGATGCTCACAAACGGGCATGAGTTCAACATGGCTAAAACCCATCTCTTTGCAATATTTAGCTAGTTCATGGGCCAGATGCCGGTAATCAAGATCTTTTTTCCACGATCCAAGATGGACCTCGTAGACATTGAGGGGCCGGTTTAATCCTCCACGATTCTGAATCCATTCTTGATCTGTCCACTCAAACTGGTCGATATCGAAAAGACGAGACGCAGTTTTAGGGCGGACTTCGCTGTAATACGCGTATGGATCAGATTTGAGCAGCACTGTTCCGTCTTGGGTTTTAATCTCAAATTTATAATGCTCTCCTTGTTCTAAGCCGGGAACAAACAGATCCCACACTCCGGAAGCCCCCATTGATCTCATCGGATTGGCACGTCCATCCCAATGGTTAAAATCCCCGACAAGAGAAACAGAAGCGGCATTCGGGGCCCAGACTGCAAATTTTGCGCCTGCAATACCGTCATGATGGACAAGCCGACCGCCTAAAACGTTGAAGATCTTGTAATGAGTCCCTTTATTAAATAAGTGGGCATCGATCTCCCCAAAAGTGGGTGAAAATACATACGGATCGTGATAAAGTTTTCCGCTGAAATGGTAAATTTTATAATCAAGAGGTCCTGTTTTTGCAGGAACAGCGACTTCAAATAGCCCTGCAGGATCGATTTTTTTTGCTTCGATGATCTTGCCTTTGACTTCCAAATGACAAGTGGCAGCGCCCGGACGCCACAGCCGAACGACTTTATCGTGCAGTCCTAAAAAAGCGTGAGGATTGTGAGTATCAAATAGCTTCGTTTGCAGCATGCCCTGTCTCTTTGACGTCCTTCTGTGCAAAAAGATAGATCGATCCCGCTAGGCACCATGCCAAGCCCATTGCAATGACAGGGAGCGGTCCGATCCAAACGCACAAAAGACTCGCCATAAAGGGCACTATAAGACCTCGAAGGCCGACTGTCAAAATATTTACAGTCGAAAAGAGACTGCTATCGCCATTTCCAGCAAAAAGCGGTCCCGATAAATGCCAGATTAAATGGCTGCCTGCTTGCGCAACGCCATAGATAAAAAATCCGATAAAAAACCAAATTGTCCCCGAGCTAGCTAATATCCAGCAAAGGGCACACAAAGCAAAAAGAAGGCAGACGATCGCCGTCAACCGGTAGATCCCTTGCAAGGCAATCCGTTTTCTCCAAAAAGATGTTGCAAGAACAAATCCGATCCCCATCCAAACAAAGCGGCTCATCGTCATATCGACATGGCTAATCGCCAGATCATCAGCGGAATAGAGCACCAGCGCTGGCATAATCAGCATCAAACCGATGCCGCCCATCATGAATCCAATCTGGAAACGGGAAAAATCAGATCTTTGGCGCAAGAGATTCCAGCTGTCTTTCCAAGGTGTGATCAAAGGATTTCGTTTTGAAGGCGGCTCGCTCATTTGAGAACTACTGATCGGAACCCGCGCCTGCAAAACTAAAGCCAGCAATCCAAACACAGCACTGAACAAGAAAAGCATTTTCCAATCATAGCCATTGATCCAGAAACTAAGGAAAACCCCTATTACGACTCCCCCCAAGCAGTTGATCGCTGAACTCCAAGAAAAGAACCCTTCACGAGCGCCTGACGGGATGTTTTGTTTTAAAACTTCCATTTGGGCGGGCATTCCGCCTCTTTGGAAACACTGAAATAGTGCAGCGCCAATGATGAAAAACCAAATATTTTGAACAAAAGGGAAAATCAGAAATGGAACACATCCCAAAAACCTCGAGATCATCCAATTCGACCTTAGCCGGCTTCGGTTTCTCCACAGCATTGCTCCCCAATAAAAAGAAAGCAAGGCAACGACGGGTTTAAGCATCGTAAAAATAGAAATTTGAAACGCGCTAGCATGCAGGTCTTTCCTGAGCAAATAGGGCAACATAGCAAGCAGACCCACCAGGGGCTCATTGAGCAACCCGGTGATGAATAAAGCCCATTTAGTTTTCCTAGCAGCGGTCATAGTCCGGCTATTATACCTGGTAGAGCTCTATTTCTCAAAACGGTCTAGAAAAAGTTTTTGATTAGGGAGCAGTCTTATAGGCTTTTCCATCAAGTGGCGGCTCCCCTTCTCCTTCAAAGAAGTCCGTAACCGACAAGATGTTAATGGTTTTGGTAGACAAATTAAAATTTCACGATCGCTCTCCGACTGGATAATAACTTTCTGTAAAAGTTTTTTCGACCACTCAAAATCGATTTTGTCTCCCTCTTTAGTTGTCAGCTGGATAAAACGGCCGGCATGAAACTCAGGAGAAAGACACGGGAGGAAATCCCAGCTTTGGGCTGTCTCTTTGAAGAACAATGCCCGGATATATTTAGCCCCTTCCGTCAGTAAACTGAGAGGAGATTCTGAAAACTTACCTTCAGAAACGATCCCTTGATGTGTTGTATCAGAAGCCCTAGGAGATAAGATCCCTTCAAAACCTACGAGAAATAGTTTTAGATACCTGCTAGTGATCTCAAGCTTTTCGCATTCTTGCAATAGAGAAGCTGTCCCACTTTTGGGAACCATCTGCCCTAAACGGAACCAGATCGGCAAGATTTCTGCCATCTCTTGACGCCGAGAAACCAGCTCCCAATCGAGCTTTTTGCTCATCCCGAGCGATAATCTCTCTACAGGATGCGGCATCAATCGAGTTCCAGGAACAATCAGTTTTTTGTCGATGGCAATTCCAGCTTCCTGCATTTCCATGCAGATGCGTCTGTGACCCTCAAGAGTTTTTCCATAGACCCAAACAACACCTTTCTCGAGGTCTAATTCCAACGTGAACTCTTTGACAGGGCCTTTCCAGTCCAATTTGTATTCGTGTTTCTCAAAAGTGTTTAAATTTTCAAAGATCAGCAAAGCAGGAAACGCCTGTACCTTGTAAGAGCTCCACGGAATAACACAAGAAGATCCCGGCAGATGTGAAAAAGGCCTTAAACGTTCAGCAATTGTGATCTTCATATTTTTCCAACTAGGCCTTCAGGCAGGTTTTTGATGCACTCGACTTCCACGATCGTATTTCGACTTACAGAGAACTGGCAAACGACAGGAAGGAAATTCTCGGTATGGCCAAAGCCTTCTTTTTCATCTTCGATCAAGACTTTCATTTTTTTCCCAACATAGGCTTCTCTCAGCTCAAATGCCAGCTTCTCAGATTCTCTAAGAACAATCTGCCTTCTTTCATTCATGACAGCAGGAGGAATTTGATTGGGATACGTTGCTGCCCTTGTTTTTGCTCGAGGACTATACGGAAACATATGGACTTTTGCGAACTTAACTTCTCTCATGATCTCCAACGTCTCTTCAAAATCCCCTTCGGTCTCTCCTGGAAATCCGACAATCACATCGGTTGTAAAGGTAAAATCAGGAGCTGCGTTTTTCAACCGGTGGATTGTCTCTAAGAAGACCTGCTTGGTGTATTTCCGGTTCATCCGCTTTAAGATAACGTTTGAACCTGCTTGCAAGACAATGTGGAAAGAATGGCAGGTTTTTTTGCCGCTAAGCACAGCATCCATTAAATTGTCATCGACTTCATCCGGATCGATTGAAGAGATGCGGATCCGAGTCAGCCCCTCAATTTGATCGACTGCTCTAACTAAATCGGCAAGTTTTTCTCCACCTGTTCCTTCATAATCTCCGATATTGATCCCCGTTAAGACGACTTCTTGATAGCCGTTTTGAACCAGGCCCCTGACTTCCTCTAAAATCTCATCCATCGGCTTCGACCGGGATCTTCCCCGAACATACGGGATGATGCAGTAGGTGCAGTACGAGTTACAGCCGTCTTGGACTTTGACAAAAGCTCTTGTATGGGCAGAAAATTGATCGATCTTGAATTCCGGCAGCTCCTCTTGAGGAAAAATACGAGCCAGAAGATTTTCTTTCTCTTTATTGGGAACTAGATGCGTCACGCCAGGGATAGCTTTCAGCTCCTCTGGAAGACGTTCGGCTAGACACCCAGTAACCACTAAGGAAGCTCCGGGATTTTGACGATGGAGCTGCCGGATCTGGTACCGACTGCTGCTGTCGGCAGATTCCGTGACCGTACACGTATTGACAATACAAATGTCGGCCTCTTCCTCTTCTCCAGCTTCTCGATAGCCAAGAGTCCGGAGCTGAGTTGCATAGGCTTCAGACTCAAATTGATTCGTCCGGCACCCTAAAGTAGAAATTTTATACTTTT
>CAZFXE010000074.1:0-7478 GCA_964522945.1 uncultured bacterium | reverse complement strand
CCTCGCGGAGATTTTTTAAGAATTGCACTATTTCTTCTTTCTGGCTCATAATTTTAGTTATTATGCAGAAAAAGCGAATATTAATCTTGGGCGGCGGTATTTCAGGGCTGGCATTGGCCTATTATTTGGCCAAAAGAAAAGATCTTTTCGATATCCAGCTCATTGAGAAAAGCGAAAGGCTGGGCGGTTGGATCGATTCAGATAATTCTACAGGATTTTTCTTTGAAAAAGGGCCTAGAGTTTTTCGGGGATCGAAATCAAAAGAATTTCTCTCGCTTTCTTCGGCAATCGGCATGGATAAGGAAATGATCCCATGCAATCCCGACGCCAGAAGTCGTTTTATCTGGAGCGAGGGCAGGCTCCGCAAGGCTCCTATTCTTTCTTGGGGATTGATCAAGGGAGCGCTTCGAGATCTCTATGTCAAGCCTAAGACAGAGGATGAATCGGTCTGGGATTTTGCTTGCAGACGTTTTAATTCGCAGGTGGCTCAAGAGGTGTTTGATCCGATGGTGACGGGGATCTATGGCGGCGGCATGAAGGAAATATCTATGAAGCTTGGGTTTCCTCAGTTCAAAGCACTGGAAGAAAAGCATGGCTCAGTGATTAAAGGTCTTTTAAAAACACCGCGGTTTAATGGGCCTCGCATGTTTAGTTTTCAACGCGGGATGAAGAGTTTTATAAAAAAATTAGAAGAGATGACACCTGTGCAATTTCACTTTGGGGAAGAAATCACTGCAATCGGGCAGAACACGGTTACAACTTCCAAGGGAACCTATGAAGCAGATTTCATCTTCAGCGCACTTCCATCTCATATCATTGGAAGATTATTATTCCCTCAGCTTCTCCAGATTCCACTCCATGGAACGACGATGGTGCATGTAGGCTATCACAAAAATGTACTCCATCGAGACGGGTTTGGCTATCTGGTTGCATCGAAAGAAAACGACGATGTGCTCGGAGTGGTTTTTGATTCGAACGCCTTCACGCAATTTAATCGCTCTGAGAATGAAACACGTCTGACCGTGATGCTGAAAAGGGAAGATCTTTCCGATGCAGAAGCAAGAGATTTGGCTTTGAAGAGTTTAAAAAAGCATCTGAAAATTAAAGACCATCCCGACGTCTCTTTAGTGTTAAGAGCGCCTAAGGTTTTTCCTCAGTTAAAATTGGGGCATGAAAAAATTCTGAATGACGTTGAGGCTATAAGAAAAGAAAAATACCCACAGCTAAGGCTCGTGGGTAATTACTTCTATGGGGTCGGAGTCAACGACTGCATTGCCAGAGCTAAATCAGTCTCGGACATTTTTTTAAGTGAAACAGTCAGCTGATCGAGATCGTCCGGAGTATGGAGAGCTGTCATCGCGATATAGAGGGTATTTCCAATAGCTGGAGCTAAATAAATCTGATCGTCGGAAAGAAACTGTCTGACTTGGCTTGCCTCTTTGGCAGATTTAAATTCCAATATAGCTTTAGGAGATCTGAGCATTTTAGCTGGCATATCTTTCATGAGCTTTTGCAGCCACCTGCAGTTTTTAGCTAAGACTTCACGCTCTTGCTCCATTTCTGGGATAAAGCTAAAGGCGCTATCGAGAGCTCCAATGACAGGGAAGCTTAAAGGCTGAGAGGAGTTCATTGTACTCACGAGTTTTTTAGATCCTGCGATAAAAGCTCCGCTGCATCCAACGCCATTAGAGAGTGATCCTGTGATCAAATCAAAACCGGATTGATGGGCAGCTGCTCCAAAACCATTTTCTCCTGTGGTCCCGATCATAAAACTGTCATCAATGCAAAGAAGCGCGGGCTTCTTCTTGGGGATATCGTGTGTTTCAGAAGAGATAATGGTCGCTTTGAGATTTTTCAAGATTTCTTGAGCTTCATCCACAGAGGGGAATAAAATAGCAGCTTCTGTTCCAAGAAACTGAGCGAGTTTGCCTTCGAGTTGTTGCTCTGCAGCAGATCCTAGGGGAGAAACAGGGATGCCAACGCCGTATTTAAGGGTATATTTAATAGCAGCCTTTTTGACTTCTGGATGCTGGGCTAGTCCCAAGAAATCACAAGAGGAAAAATCGAGGCATTTTTTGCCTTGATTTGTGACATACGGGCCATCCGCCGGGGAAACAAATTCCATAACTACCTCGCCAAATTAGGCAGATCAGTTTAATGGAAAAGCATTATTTGTAAAGAAGTGGATGAAAATTGGTGTTTAAATTGTCGCCAAAACCGTAACCGAGCTTCTTTAAAAAGTGGAGATTGGGATCTTTTTTCTCACAAACATAAAGAGCTTTTGCCGGAGCATAAGCAATCATCAGATAACTCGTTTTGGGGTCTTGGAAGAAAATCTCCCAAGGCATTATCAAGTTAGGTGCGATCAAAACCGCATTTTCTCTTTTTTTAGGCAGCATCGAAAGAGGGTGAGGTTCGCCAGATAACCTGATTAAAACGGCGCCGACTAAAGGCTGGATGCAGCTTTTTTCCTGCAAAGTAGCAGTATCTGCCCCGGGATATCCAGACTGGAATGTTGTTCTGAGGGCTTGATCAAAAGCCAGATATAAGGTTTTTTGCTGGAAGAGCTGAGCAGTCAGTTGAGCTAGTCCGCGATTGCAGATGAAATTCTCCAAAACAGGGTCATCGCGCCAAAGATCTCTTCCTACACAAAAGAGTTGTTCGCAAGATTGCGTATCGATTAGCTGCTTAGCTCTTTTACCGAGGACTTGATCGACATGTGATGAGGCGTTTTCAATGTCTTCCAAAGAAAAGACATCTTCGAATTCGATGAATTTCTGTTTTTCTAGAACTTTTCTGTGATCACCCGTTATTTTAAAGCGCATAACCTATCCAGTGCTAATTGAGCTTGATCTTTTGTTGTAAATGTCGAGAGACGGATATATCCTTCTCCATGATGGCCGAAACCTCTTCCTGGAATCGAGATCAGATGGCATTTTTCCAAGATCTCATCAAAAAATTCCCAAGAGGTTTTTCCAGAAGGAACTTTCCACCATATATAGGGAGCGTCGTGGCCTCCAACGCAAGAAAATCCTAACTTATTTAAACCTGTGCTTAAGATTTTTCCCTGTTGAAGATACTGCTCTACTTGAGTTTTAGTTTCTTTCAATCCTTGTGGAGAAAGAGAGGCTTCTGCGGCTCTTTGGATCGGATAAGAGACTCCGTTATATTTGATCGATTGTCTTTTGAGCCACATCGTGTTCATCTTACCCTTTGCAATTGCTTTAGGTACCACCGTATAAGCGCATCGCAAGCCCGTAAATCCTGAAGATTTTGAAAAGCTTCTGAACTCAATCGCGACTTCTTTGGCTCCTTCGATTTCATAGATAGAACGAGGAACTTCTACAGAAGTAACAAAAGCTTCATACGCATTATCCAGCAAGATGATAGCGTTTTCTCGTCTGGCATAGTCTACCCAAGCTTTGAGCTGGATCCGTGTCATTGCAACGCCAGTCGGATTATTGGGCGAGCAGAGATAAATCACATCCAGATGCTCTTGTGGCGGCACAGGGCAAAACCCATTTTCTTCTGTGCAGGGAAGAAGTGTAACTTTAGAATGACGGCCGCCGATGATGGCGCTGTCTAGATAAGCGGGGTAAGTCGGATCGGGAATTCCAATTTTGCATTTGGTGCTGAAAAGCTCTTGGATGTTTGTTGAATCGCCATTGGTTCCTTCAGAGATAAAAATTTCATCCGGGCTGATGTTGCAGCCTGCATAGCTGATCCGGCTGATCGCTTCTTTTAAAAAAGAATACCCTTCGCTTGGTCCATAGCCGCGCATGCCGGACTGTGTGGTCATCTCTTGAGTCGCATCGCAGATCGCTTTAGCGACTGAGGGGACGAGCGGGAGTGCGATATCGCCGATACCGAGGTTGATGACGGAGAGGTGGGGATGTTTTTCACGGGCCTCAGCGAGTTTTTTCTCGATGATCGGAAAGACATACTCCCTTTTTAACTTTTTAAAATGCGTATTTAGTTGTACCATTTGACATAAGTTTCCGTTGAGATCATAATAATACTCTATGAAAGATTTAAGTCCCCAGCTTTCTGAGGTGGAAGACCGCCTTGGATACCAATTTAAGAACAAAAAATTACTTGAACAGGCCTTTATCCACCGCTCTTATTATAACGAGCACCGAGAGCATGTCCTAGAACATAATGAACGTCTCGAGTTTTTAGGAGACTCTGTCTTAGGTCTTTTGATCTCAGATTATCTCTATCATCACTTGCCGACCCAAGCAGAAGGCGAACTTTCTCGCTTAAGGGCCCACCTCGTCGAAGCCAGCAGCTGTGCAAAATTTTTATTCAAACTTGGGTTAGGTCCCTTTGTCCTCCTTGGAAAAGGAGAGAGAATGAACGAAGGCCGCGGCCGCGAAACCATCCTAGCCGATCTCTTTGAAGCCCTTCTTGGTGCAATTTATCTCGATGGCGGCATCTCCGAAGTCAAAAGACTATTTTGGATGCATTTTGAAAAAGAGATCCAAGCGATCTTAGAACATCCTGCCCGCAACTGGAAAGCCGAGCTCCAAGATTATTCCCAGAAAAAGTATCAAACTCCTCCCGTTTATAAAGTCATCAGCGAGACAGGCCCTGACCACAGCAAGATATTTCTTGTCGCTGCTTTTCTAAATGATGAAGAGGCAGGAAGAGGAACCGGTTCTTCTAAAAAAGAAGCGGAACAAGCCGCCGCTCAAGATTCAATAGGAAAATTATTACTGGGATAGGTTCGAATGGGTAAAACCAAATTCTTTTGGAATTGCCAGGAATGCGGCCATCGGCAAAACAAATGGGCCGGCAGCTGCTCGGCTTGCCAAAAGTGGAATACCTTCGTCCAGGAAGCAGAAGTCAAGACCGTTCAAAGATATAGCGAGATCTGCGCTCCCTCTAACAACCAGCCTGTCCGTCTTGATCAAGTGCAAAGCCAAGAATCCAAACGTTATCCTACAGGACTTTCCCAATGCGACCGTCTTTTTGGCGGAGGACTTGTCATTGGATCGCTCAGTCTCATTGCAGGAGATCCCGGCATCGGTAAATCGACACTCATGCTCCATCTTGCATTTAATTTAGCAGAGATCGGATTGAACGTTCTCTATGTCTGCGGAGAAGAATCGGTCGATCAGACTGCGCTCCGAGCCAAACGTTTGAAAATTGGTTCACCCAATCTCTACTTCTATAGTGAAACCAACTTCGAGCAGATCCAATCCCACGTTGAAAAGCTCAAACCCCAAATCCTTATCATTGACTCGATCCAAATCCTTTACAAAAGTGAAATTCCTTCCGCTCCAGGTTCTGTCACGCAAGTGCGCGAGCTAGCGACATCTTTCATGCACCTGGCAAAAAAAATGAACATTTCCACTTTCCTCATTGGGCACGTTACAAAATCAGGCGAGATCGCAGGCCCTCGTGTCTTAGAGCATATCGTCGATACTGTTTTAGAATTTGAAGGAGACCGCCAACACGGCTACCGCATCTTGCGCGCTGTGAAAAACCGTTTTGGGCCGACTGACGACATTGTTCTTTTCCAAATGCAAAACGAAGGACTCAAAGAAGTCGAGAACCCTTCTCAATCCTTCTTAGAAGAGCGCCTAAGAGAATCTCCCGGCTCTGTCATTGTCCCAACAGTCGAAGGCAGCCGACCTTTACTCGTCGAAATTCAAGCACTCGTTGCAGCAACCGCTTTTGTCACGCCAGCTCGCCGCTCGACTGGAATAGATCCCAATCGGCTTGCGCTACTCCTTGCTGTCTTAGAAAAACGGATGGGCTACACACTCTACCGCAATGATGTTTATGTCGCTGTCACCGGCGGCATCAAAATTTTAGAGCCTGCCATTGATCTTGGCGTTCTCATGGCAATTGCTTCTTCTTTTGCCAACAGATCGATTGATTCTGATACCGCTGTCATAGGAGAAGTTGGCCTTGGAGGAGAAGTCCGCAGTGTTGGCCGCGTCGAACTCCGTCTGAAAGAAGCGATCAATATGGGATTCACACGGTGTGTGCTCCCGAAAAGAAACCTTAAAGGACTTTCGATCAAAGGAATTGCTTTGATCGGAGTCGAGAGAGTTGAAGATGCCATCCGCGAACTCCTTTGAAATCACTGTTGGCGCCCGTGGATCGAAGCTTTCCCAAGCTCAGATCTGGGAAGTTCATCTTGAACTTCTTAAGCACCATCCGCACGTCCAATTTAAACCTACCTGGATCACCACGATGGGCGACAAAGATAAAAAAACATCTCTTCGAGATCTCGATAAAACCGATTTTTTCACTCGCGAAGTCGATCAACTCCAATTGAAGGGAGAGTTCCGGATTTCGATTCATTCTGCTAAAGATCTTCCAGAACCGCTAGCTCCTGGCCTGAAGATTGTTGCTCTTACTAAGGGCGTCGATTCTGCAGATGTCATCGTTTATAACCAAGATTTACGTGCTAACGCAATCATTGCAACTTCCTCGCACCGCCGGGAGCAAAATCTTCGAGAGTGGAAAGAAGGGTTTCGTTTTGCTGACATCCGAGGAACGATAGAAGAAAGGCTTGCAATTTTAGATCGCGGAGAAGTCGATGGTGTCGTCATGGCAGAAGCCGCTCTTATCCGTTTAGGATTAATGAACCGCCGCCGCATGCCGATTCCTGGCATGACAGCACCCATGCAGGGCAGACTTGCGGTGATAGCTCTTTCTACTGACCACGAAATGGAACAACTTTTCAGATGCATTCATCACGTCAGTTAATTATATAAAAGGGATGAAGCTATATCTTGGAACAGATCCGGAAAATTGCGAATTAAAAGATCTCGTCCATTATCCCATCATCAAAACCAATCCCCTGGAAATTCCTTCCCATATATGGGAAGATTTTGCCGAGTACACGCATATTCTTATCACCAGCAAAAATGCAGCGCAGATCTTATTATCTCAGCTCAAAGATAAATCGCTTCTGCAAAGCAAGCAGATCATTGCCATCGGAAAAAGCACAGCCGCAAAGCTTGCTCAAGAAGGCTTTGCTTCTCACCATATTGCACAAGATGAATCACAAGAAGGCATCATAGAGCTTCTCAAAACTCAAGACCTTCACGATGCGTATATTTTTTATCCCAGGTCTACGCTAGCCCGTAAAAAACTAGAAAACTACATGATCGGTAGGGCAGTTCGGCATCAGATCTGCGATCTTTATGAAACGATCTTCCAAAAACCAGAACCTTCACCAGATTTCTCTAAAATCGATGAGATCATTTTCACCAGTCCTTCCACCGTCAAAGGCTTTATTGCCGCTTTTGGCTCTATTCCTTCCAATAAAAAACTGACCTGTATTGGCCCAATCACAGAAGAAGAGCTTAAAAAAGCGACCTTTGAACAAGATTGAAGGTTAAGCTCTTCGCTAGTATGATCTAGCAAAAAGAGGAGTTTATCATGACCAAATACGAATTACCCCCAATGCCTTACGATTTTAGTGCTTTAGAGCCTGTGATCTCAGGGCAGATCATGGA
>CAZFXE010000073.1:0-7502 GCA_964522945.1 uncultured bacterium | reverse complement strand
AATGGAAAGCCCCTGGCTATCAATTTCTTGTAAATTTGTCTTACAAGCCAAAACCCTTGTTGCTCTATCTTGTTTGGCAAGTAATGCCAGCTTTAAAGCTGTAAATCCTTTTGGATTTTTTACATTGGGGTCAACACCTTTTCCCAAAAGGGTAGTAATCCAACCGGAATTAGTTATTGTAGCCACTTGCAAAGCGGTTCCAACACATTTATCCCGTGCATTGACGTCGACGCCGACATTCATAAGATATTCTGTTGTTTCATACTGCTTTGCCCAAATCGCGGCATTCAAAGGGGTCATCTTAAGGGTCCCTTCGACCAGCTGGGGAAGATTAAGCAGAGAGGGATTAGATGAAAGCATTTCCTTTAAGCTTCCTAAAGCTCCTAGCGATGCACAACCTGATGCGGTAACAGTGTCTTCCCTATTCAAAGCTAATCCCCTATGATTAATACGCAGAGGGTATCCGAAATGGAAAAGAAAAATGTTTTCGCAAAATGTTCCTTCTTCCTTTTTTCCTATAATTGTTTCCTGTTCCTCTAAATCGTCCAAATCAGGATCAATAATGTCCTTGGATGTTGTTTTCGTGTACCAAGCGTATTGACCTTCTTCAAAAAAATGCAAAGCGTGTATGAGTTCATGAGCTAAGGTTATAAAGGGATGACTAGGGATGAAGATTTTCCCCCCATCTGGGTTAACAGAAACATGGTAGCTCACTTTTGAATCATTAAGAATAACAGTAGATTTTTCTGGACTGAAACATGAATTTTTTTCCGAATCAAGTACAATTGTCAATGGTTTATCAGCTTTTAAGAGACGCTTAAAAAGTGTCCGTCCCGGACGGATGGTAAGAAGTGTTGTGATGTATTCAGTGATTTTCTTGTCACTTTTATCGAAAATAAAGTTGGGTGAGTTGATAATTTTATCGAACATTTTATCCGATTTTTCTGAGGCAGGAGTTTTACTATTCGGTTTCTCAGGTAAAAAATTTCTAATATTATCAATGTATGCTTTAGATGTAATTAACTGTATTGCCATATTAATTCCTATTATTTATATGCAATTATTATACAAATAATTAGTTTAAATGTAAGCAAAAAATTTAACTTATTATTAAGTAGCAAGTTGTTGAATCAGAGGGCGTTGCATCTATCGATTTGCACAGACTTCAAGCTGCATAGTCATTGGTTTTCAAGGGGTTATATGCAAGTTATGGGGGTGCAAGACATCAAAGATAAGCCTCAGATATTCAATGAGTTGGGTATAAGCTATCTTAGCATGAATAATTCATTCGAATAAAAAAGCAACCCCAGAGATAATTGAAATTATTATGGATCGACTTTTAGTTTTTCTGCACGGTTTCCTCGGAAGCCCTCAAGATTGGGAAGGTGTCATCAAGCACCTTCCAGAGTTTGCTTGCGAGGCGCTATCTTATCCTTTTCAGATTCCTCAAAATTCCATGCTCATCGGCTATTCGATGGGCGGCCGTATAGCTCTCCAATCTTCCCAGCCAAAGATTCTTCTTTCGACACATCCAGGTCTAAATACTCCCGAAGAAAAAGCTGAAAGATGGCGTCAAGACCAATTCTGGCTCAACAAACTCCAGCAGGAGCCTTTAGAGAGCTTTCTTAAGGCCTGGTATGCTCAGCCGCTCTTTGATTCGCTCAGGACTCATTCAGCCTTTCCTGAAGTTCTTTCACGCAGACTAAAGCAGGATCCTGAGGTGCTTGCCCAAATGCTTAGCCAAGAAAGCCTAGCTCATCAGGAGTTCAACCTGCCTGAGGCTGTCTTCCTGCATGGCCAATTCGATCAAAAATATGCCCAGCTTTATAAGAATTTAAACATACCTTCTCTAGAAGTATCTGGAGCTGGACATGCTGCACATTTAGAAAATCCTCAAGGTTGTGCAGAGGCAATTCGCGAAGGGATTAGAGTTGTTTGCTAAGAGCCGCTCCAAGATCGTTACTGGAGCATTTTCAAAACTTGCTTCAACGACTCTCCGTCCGGCAGGATATCCTTAGGAGTTTCAGCCTTTGACGTTTTCTTCTTCTTTCTAGGAGGAGGAGTTTGATAACCGCTCTCCCAGGGGAATGGTTTCTTAGCAGGAGGCGCTTTCGAATCTAGATCGGGTAGAGGTCCTATCTTGTTCATGAACTGTCCTAATGCTTTTCCTCCAGAACTCTTCCCAAATGCTCCTGAAAGATCTTTCTGCTGCCAGAGCAGCAAAGCTGCGATTTTCGCAGTCGCTTTGCCGGTGTTGATCTTCACATTATCCATTGGTCCTGTCATGGGGATCTGGAGGACATAATCATCCGGCAGATCTTTAATCCCAAAAGCTATCTTTAGACAGCTAGCTGTCAGCCCTAACACCATGTCGACCGTTTTCGCAGGAAAGTCCAAGCCTCCCCAAACGCAGACCTGATAGGTGTTTGCAATGAGGATTTCAGTTCTTTCACAGTCCATTTCACCATTGACGATATGAAAATCTAAAGGAGCAAACCAAAGCTCTAAATCTTGATTTTGAGAAAACTGATTGAGCTTTAAAAGTCCTAAGGTGATGTTGACATTGCCTTCATTGTGGCAGTAGAGCTTGCCGAGGTCTAGTCTTCCTGAAGGGATATTGATCTGAGAGTTATTCGAGGGATAGATCGGATAAGAAAAGCCCTGGGCTGGGATCTCCAAGGTAATTGGAGCTGCTGCTGTAATGCCAGAAAGAGAAAGGGGATTGACTGAGTTTAAAAGAGACCGGCTTAAGCCTGGAGTCAGCGTCATCTGCATCTGGAAAACATCGTTCAAATGAAGAATTCCAGCGGCCACGATTCCATCTAAAGAAGCACGGATATTTTGAGAGTTTATATCAAGTTTAACAGGACCGTTCCAGTGGGATAGAGTCGAGGTTGCCGTGAGATTGACTTGCGATCCTAAAACAGTTGCCATTGAAACGGAGCTTTTTCCTAAAGACAAGATATCTAAGGCAGCGCTAGGGAACTGATCTAAACGGCCATTGAGGTCCATGCTGCCGGTCGTGGGATCGAGCCTTCCCTTCACTGAGAGAGAACCTGCAGGCGCGCCATTAGCCGTCAGTGTAAAAGCAATTGGATTTGCTTTTGTCGAATGATCTAGTTTCAACAGAACTTGGTTTAGCTGCGTACTCTTTTCAGAATTTTTTCCTGAAAAGTCTAAGGTGTCAATCGATAGGTCGGCTTGACATAGCAGATCCGAGAAGACAAGTTTTCCCTGGGGTATAGTCAAAGAGTTGATCGACGATTTGATCACAGCGGGCTGATTAAGCTTGAAAGGCGTTGGAGTTTTATTAAGCCAGTGGTCTAAAGAGGCGTATCCATCGGGAGATAAAACCAGAGAAACTTTAGCTGGTTTTGTCAGATTTAATGCTGCGGCTGTTTGCTCGAAAGAAGCCGCAGCAGCAAGAGCATTCGACGTTACGTCAAATGCGAGTTGCTTCTTTTGATCAGACTGGCTGATATCGACTGTCCCATTTAGGATCGGTCCTATAATCGGAGCAATTTGATCGGTGCCTAAGAAAAGATCAATGAAGGAACAAGGAAATTGCACTAGAGTCACTTTCGCAGCGATGTCTTGAGGCCATCCAAGAGAGCCTGTTGCTTGAATGGATCCCTGAGCAACAGCAGAACTGAGTTCAAATGTCCCTTTTTTACTTTTGAGATCTCCTGTAGCTGAGATCTGTGTCTGACCTAAAGAAAGCCCTTTGACAACCGTCGGATCGACTTGGATCTTCAATGAGACCAGTCCACTGATATCCCCAAGAGAGACACGAAGAGGTTGGACTTGGACATGGAGCTTAGTGGGCTTGTCTAAGATAGGCGGCAGGGGAGCGGGCAGTTGAGTTAGCTGATAATCGATTTCTGCAGGCTTATTTAAGAAAACGACGTTTTGTTTTGGATCAAATCCTCCGGAGAAATTTCCTTTCCACTGGTCGCCTTGAATGGTGGCAGTCACTGCTGAGAGTGTTTGAGCAGAGAATTTGACTTGGGTATTGTGGGGGAATAATCCTTCTCCGGTCCAAATCATTTGGGCCCACTCTTGCGGAAGATAAATGTTTGAGTTGAGCTGGACATCAGGGGAGTCGACCTTCAAGATAAACTGCCGGGTTTTAAAACTCTCAGTAGATAGAAACAGAGCAAAAGGCTGAACCGTTCCAAAGGGAAATTGCAATGCTTCGCCATTTAAGGTCGCTTGGAAAGAGCAGTTTTCCTTGTCGTTTAAAGGAAGAGAAAAGTTGTCGATTTTAAGCTGGCCTTTGACGGGGTTTCTCAGTGGCAAAGCGGCGAGATTGTGAATGAAAGATTGGGGGATTTGGAATTGAATAAGAGCTGGTTTAGCAAGAGTGGCTTTGCCATCTTGCATTGCTGTTTCGATATGGGCAGAAAAACTCGGAGAGGAGGCATCGCAAAAGAGCTCTAGTGTCTGGGGAAGGTTTTTTAATTTAAGCTGGACGTTGATGGCTTCTCCGATAGAACCTAAAAGAACTCCCTTCATGCTGGGCTCGAAAATAGAGACGGTCTGATCAATGCTTCTCACGGGAAAGTCTTTTAGGTTGGCGGTCAAATCCATTTGAGAAGGCTGATACGACAGAGTCAGATCGAAATCTCCCTTTATTACCCCTTGGGAGGTTTTCCCGCTGCCTTTTAACTTAATCTGGGATTTGAAAAGAGAGGCATCTAAATTGACGTTTTGCAAATCAATCGGATCGAAACCGTGGCTTAAGAATTTAACCGTGCCGTCTTTGACGATGATATGCCCCAGATAAGGAGGCATCGACTGCATCGGAACGCTGGACAGAGTGATTTCAGGTATAAACCCGGCTTGAGCGATCTTTTTTTTTACAGGTATGGTTAAGTCAGCATTGAGAGTGACAAGAGGAGAGGTCATTTCCAAGTTGCCGAGGTTTTTATAGAAAATAATCTGCCAGAGTGTGGCATCGGTGGTCACTTTGGAGCCGACAAAGGTCATTTTGTTTTTAGGATAGATCACGGTGAGGTTTTGAAATTTCTGACCTTTCCACCAACTGATATCGAATACGTCTGCTGAGAGGGTATTTCCTGTCAGAGACTTGTAGGCTTTAAATAAAGTCTCTTTCCCCCATTTTGTTGAGAGCAGGTTAGGGGCAAAGATAAAGACTAAAAATAGAAGCAAGATTGCTAGTAGGACAAGACGGAATAAAAATCTAAACATGGGCATACCTCATAATCCCGACAATCGTTTTAGCATCGCAGATTTGGCCATTTCCAATCAATTTTAGAGCTTCGTCTAGAGAGAAGGTCCGAACGTCGATTTGATCTGTATCATCGGCTTTTAGTGGACTTACTGAGAGGTCTTCCCCCAAGTACAAGTGGATATATTCAGACATGCAGCCTGGAGATGAAAAGAAGCCTCCAAAGGATTTTAGAGAACCGGCTTTAAATCCGGTCTCTTCTTGGAGTTCTCTTTGAGCGCAGTCTTCAGGAGATTCGCCGGGATCGAGCATTCCTGCTGGAAGCTCCAGAGAGATCCTTTCAATGGCTCTACGCCATTGTTCAACAAGGACAATACGGCCCTCAGAGTCGATAGGAATAACAGCAACGGCTCCTGGGGTGACAACGATGTCCCATTTCTTAACAGGATTGGTATGAATGGTATCATGACGGACTTTGAGGTACTTACCCTCATAGGCCCAGTGGGTATCGATTTTGGCGTTTTTTTCTAAAAGAGCATGTGTGTCGGCATTTTTTCCCATACTTGGGAATTATTGACGAGGCAAGAAGTGTGTGTCAAGGATTAAAGAACTACTTCGATTATTGTTAACGGATAGCTTTTCGCAGATGAGCAGCAAATTCATCGTTTGAATAATGAATTAGGTTCTCAATCAGCTCAACTTTGTTTGGATATTCTATTTTGAACCTATCAATGATTTCACTTTTAGCTAGAGGATAGAAATGGAGAAATTTTACCATATCTGCGGTTTCGCTTAACAGTGCCTCAGCTTGAACTTCCGCGCGCAGTCTAGGGATAAATCCTTCGATTTGTCCGTCAATATCTTTGCGGAGTAATGTTCTCATTGCTTCTTTTTGAGCATTCTCTGAAAGAATAACTGATTGGTAGTGATTAACCCCATTATAATAAACAATATTGACATCTTCTAAATCGCAATTTTTGATGGTATCAGGAATTGTATAATGATGGCCTTTCACATCGATCATAAAGTTGTTTTTGTTATCTTTGCGAATGATGATAAACGGTTGCTCCAACGCCAAGAAGAAAGGTAAATCTAACATGAAATTCGACTGACGTATTAAGGAAGCATAAACTGCAACTTTTTCGTCGGGAGTAGCGGGAATTTCAAATTCAACATGGCTGCTTTGGTATTCAATCAAGGCTCTTTCGATAGCCGCTAAACATGGCTGATTTTGAAGTGTGATATAAGGGTCACGGAATCCGAGATTTATAATTATGTTATTTGCTGCTTTTTCTATAAGAGCTTCCGAAAGTAATTGGATTTTTGCATCTGAATTTGTTTCATTTGTGAGGCTTGGAATGAGAGTTTCTGGGAGTTCGTACCTCGCGATGATTTCTTCAGGTGTACGTTGTGCTAATTCTCGTTTAGCAAGTGAAAGAGAAGCGCAACGGTTTTCAGTAGTTCCAGCGTCACTGACAGCCTGGCTCATCGATTTGGTAACAGAGTCTACTGGCTGTGATTTGGTAACAGGGTCTACTGGCTGTGATTTGGTAACAGGGTCTACTGGCTGTGATTTGGTAACAGGGTCTACTGGCTGGTTTTTAATTTTCGTTGTTCGTTCTAAGAACTGTTCTGGGTTGCCGAAAATTGCTTTGGAGACCTTCGTCATTGAGCGTGCAAGTTCATTGACTTTGATAGCATCTGTTTTAGTAGTAAAGTCATGAGTTTTTATATCCCACACATGTAGTTCATCAGAATTTGCAGTTTTATATTCGATTTTATTGAAGGTCAGATCGACGACTTCGTCTTTATAGGAGCTATCAAATGTCCCTAGAGCCCAGCTCGTCCACGATTCTTGGAGGTTCTTCTGTTCAAAATAGACCGTGATGCTGTTAGGCTGGTCAGTTTTTTGAGTGGTTTTTTGGTAGATCTTATGGCATTGCTCGGCTATGTCTAAGTGGTCGCTATTGGAGATTGTTTTTGGGTCAACTTTTTTCCAGACGCCATTGACTTGGATCTCTAGAGTGATCCTGTAATCTTTGCCATTCATT
Organism: uncultured bacterium; assembly: GCA_964522945.1. Classification (GTDB taxonomy): domain Bacteria; phylum Chlamydiota; class Chlamydiia; order Chlamydiales; family Rhabdochlamydiaceae; genus PALSA-1444. The sequence goes on along the minus strand of CAZFXE010000073.1, from coordinate 260 downwards.
GTGACAATACCCGGCTCAGATGCTTGAGCTGGATTGACAGGTGCATTTGGGCCTGCTCTTTGTGCGAATCGAAGTCCTGCGCCGCTTGTCATATTATTGCCTTATTAATTAATTATTAATCTAATTTTAACATAAATTAAGGGGTAATACAATAGAAATATTTGAATTTATCTGACTGAATGTAAGGGGGTTACATTAAGAATTAAGGGTGAGGCAGTTATTCTACTGTCACGGATTTAGCTAGGTTCCGGGGGTGGTCG
>CAZFXE010000072.1:0-7546 GCA_964522945.1 uncultured bacterium | reverse complement strand
GATAGAGTACATGGCTACGAACCATGGGGTCAGAGGTTCAAATCCTCTCCGGTGCGAGGTTTTATGATAATCAAAGTTTTTACTACAGGGCCTGCAGAGACCAATTCCGTTCTCATTGGATGCTCTGAAACGCGACAGGCTGCCATTGTCGATGTACCTTTGGACAGTACTGAACTGATCGTCCAAGCTCTTAAGAAAGATTCCCTTACGCCTCAAATGATCTTGCTGACCCATTCTCATTGGGACCATCTTGCCGATGCGGCTGAGCTCAAAAAACTCTTAGGAGTCCCTATCTATGTCCATCCTGAAGACGCGGGAAATTTGGAAAGGCCGGGCTCTGATAAGTTGCCGCTTTTCTTCCCCATTGAGGGAGTCAAACCAGATAAATTTTTAAGTGACGGCCAGATCATTCCCTTAGGGGATTTGCGAATTGAAGTCATCTGCACCCCGGGCCATACCCCCGGAGGGGTCTGTTTTTGGCTTAAGACACAAAAAATATTAATATCAGGGGATACCCTTTTCAAGGGGACGATTGGAAACCTGAGCTTTCCAACAGCCCGTCCTGAATTGATGTGGCAGTCGCTTAAAAAACTCGCACTGCTGCCTCCTGACACCAGGGTCTTCCCCGGACATGGGCCCGAAACGACGATCAAAGCTGAAAGCTGGATTGCAGAGGCTAGAAAAAGATTTGAAGAATTCTAAAAGAGGAAAAAAATGAATAATTTATTGATTGGCAAACCCGCTCCAACCTTCAAGGCAAAAGCCGTTGTAAACAGAAACATCGTAGGTGAGTTCTCGCTGAGCAATTTTTTAGGACAGTATGTCATCTTCTTTTTCTATCCCTTAGACTTTACATTTGTCTGCCCGACAGAGCTGCATGCGTTTCAAAGTAAGCTCGAGAGTTTCGAGAAGAAAAATGCACAGATTGTTGGATGTTCCGTCGATAGCGCCAATAGTCATATCGCTTGGCTGAACACCCCAAAGAGTAAAGGAGGCATCGAAGGGGTCGAATATCCTTTGGTTTCAGATCTGACAAAATCGATCGCTAAAGATTTTCATGTCCTCAAGGAAGATGAAGGGATTGCCTATCGAGGACTTTTCATTATCGATAAAGAGGGCATTGTCCGGCATCAGCTTGTCAACGATCTGCCGCTAGGCCGCTCTGTCGAAGAGGTTTTACGAATTCTAGATGCTTTGATCCACTATGAAAATAACGGTGAAGTCTGTCCGGCCAATTGGACAATAGGCGCTAAAACAATGAAGCCTACCCAAGAAGGACTGGAAAATTACTTCGAAGTCAAATAGTCGTAGAGGTCTTTCTCAGAAACGAGCAGAACACTTTGATAAAGGTGGCAGATGGGAATCGCCGATTGGATGAGCGCTTCATCGCCAACGCCTGGCATCCCAATTGCCGTCAAAGTTGTTTGCAGAGATCTCTGTTTTAGAAACTTAAGGCCTTGAACATAATCTTCGGTGCTGAATCCCTCTTCCCCTACTCTAAAGTAGATAAGGGCATGTTCATATAGGAGGGCCTGCACGGCATAATGGATTCCCTCGGAGTTTTCAGGGGGATTGCCTAAAAAGTCTAGGACTTGTTCCAAAGAAGTCAGATAGAGCGGTAGGCAGAGTTCGCCCCGTTCTGCTGCTCCAAATAAAAAAATCGTTGTCTTTGACTTCATCGCCTGCCCTAGGTGTGCTCCCTAAACCTCTCTATAGACGTATATAAAAATTATTTTAAAGTTTATTTTGAAAGGGGTAATCAATTATCAATTAGGGAGAAGGAAGGAATTTATGAATCGCATCCTAAGTGGTTTTCTCTGTTGGAGTTGCTGTTTGTCTGCTGTCGGAATACAAATGGAGGAGGACCTATCCATTTCATTCTTGGACAATGGGATAGAACTTTGGCTAAAGCCGTTTTCTCATCCAAATCATGCGATTTCTTGCCGGGTGATCGCGAAAAATCCCTTCGAAGCTGTGCCTCAAATTTTCTCTCTCGATTGTCCGATGGATGCCTTTGAAGACGAACTTCCGTATTTTGTCGATCTTTGCAAGGAGTCGATCGTCAATGAATCCCAGTGCAAAATGGCAGTAGTCGCCGTTGGGGATTTTGAGATACCGAACCTCGAGGAATTTATTAAATCTGCTTTTGAAGTATTTTCACAGAGGATGAATGGGCCTGTAGCTCGGATGATCTCAGTGAATCCCTCGGCCGAAAACGATATGGTCTATTTATCCCTCACATACCCGACTTCGTTTCAGGAGATTAAGACCGACCAAGACCTCAAAAAACTTTGGATGCTGTATCTGCTCCAATCGGTCGTTGAAGAAAGATTTCGAAAAACGATCAAAGAAGCCGATGGTCAATGGATTTCATCAAGTCAGGCCAAGTACCTGCTTCCGTATGCAAATAGTGTCGCCAAATGCAGACCAAAAATGGACGATGATCCTAAAAAAATGCTCTCAGCGTTTTTAATGGTGATAAATGAAGTCAAGAGCAGCGGTTTTTCAGAGCAGGAACTATCGGACGCAAAAGCCAAACTTCAGAAGAATCTTGTCAATTTTTATCAGAAAAATCCAACGAGCTCCGTCCTTGCTGATTACCTAGCTTCGCATAGCGCTTTTGGGGCTGGACATCCAGATTATTCGATGTTTATGACTTTCTCATTTAAGGCTATCTCCGAGATCGAAAGAGCCGATGTAGCAGAGCTGGTTGGAGCCTATTTCCAAGATGCGACCAGACGTGTAGAAATGAGTATCCCTCCTAGTGTTAATTTTTCAGAAGCGGCCATTCAAGAAGTTCTCGATACCCATAAGACCGATGATATCGTCTTAAACCTAAAAGAAAATGTCAATAATTCCGGTACGGATATCGCACGCGAGTTCTATAATACACTCCCATTGACAGAGGAAGAAGCAAAGATCATTTATCAAATTATCGATGCTGTAGGAAACTGGGGAATCCCTAAGCTTTATAAGAGAGAAGATGAAATGGGGGCGCTGGGAAATAGAGTTCAGCATGTCCATCCGTTTAAGTTTTTGGAGACAGTCTTAAACACTCCTCATCTTAAGCAATCGATGATTCTTATCGAAGACGGTCTTTTCAATTTAAAATGGCGGGGATTCTTTGATGGCTCTAGCCAGTCCCCGGGGTTTAGTGCCAAGTGCGAGCGAGAGTTTGCCCGCGATAATTTAGCGCCGTATATTGTCGGTTTTTGCCAAGAGGTCAAGGCTAATCCTGAACAGGTTCGTCATTTCATTGAGAAAAAAGAATGGGAAAAGTTAGTCCGCTTTTTGATTAAGCTAGAGAATTAGAAGCAGGCTTGACGTTAAACCTTCTTTCCTACTAAGAGGGAAAGAAGAGTATGAAAGAACGTCAACCAATTAACTACGTCTATTTCGGTGTTTTGTTTTTATTTCTTTCTGTTTTGCATATTTATCACGTTTTTTTAATTGAGAATGCAACGGGCTTCCACCGCTTTTTTTATTCGATCTACGCTTTAGTGCAATGTGTCATTGAAGTTTTGATTCTGATGGCAATCGGCCATTTCTTCAGCAGGATCTCGAAGACCCTAAGTATTATCTTCATCATGGCGACATTTCTGTTGTTCTTAACCCATCTGATTGATTTTCCTCTTGTGCGCATCATGGGGATGTCATTCTGGTATGCCTTGAATATGATGTTGGCCGAAAGTTTAAGCAACTTTATAGAATTGCTCTACGCTACACATACTCCGATGATTTATTGGGTGCTGGCGGGCTTTGCCGCTGTATTGATTCCCATTCTAGGGGTTGTCTTTTTCCGCTTCACACATAAGTTGTCCCAAATAAAGCCGATCCACTTTTCCACATCCATAATGGGAATGACCCTTTTTACGGCAGTGCTTTTTCTTTCTATTTTCGATGTTAAGATCGGGAAAGTGGCAGCTCCTGCTCAAGCAGCCCACTGTCTGGAGGCTTTGCCCTGGAAGACGACTCTTTTCCCCCCTGCTTTCCCCCAATTGGAAATCGGGCGGCTTTCACACAAACCTTCTGAAAATGACTGCCTTTCCTATTTGAAGACAGTCAATTTAGAGGGCGCAAAAAAGCCCAATATCTTTTTGTTCGTTGCAGAGAGCCTACGGGAAGACTTTTTAACGCCGGAAAATGCCCCTGCGCTTTCTTCGTTTAGAGAAAGCAATATCGCCTTTCCCAAAGCGTTTGCTGCAGGCAACGCGACGCAGCAGTCATGGTTTTCCATTTTTCATAGCGTCTATCCCTTCTACTGGGAAAATCGGCAGCCTCAGCAGTGGAAATCAGGAAGCTTACCCCTGCAGATTTTAAAAAAAGCTGGGTACCATGTGCATGTCTATTCAGCATCCAGGCTCCAATTCTATCACATGGATGAGAGACTTTTTGGCAAAGACACTTCTCTTGCAGATACTCTACAGGTGTTTGGCCTCGATGAAGAGAGAGAAAATCATGAAAACGATTCGGAGTGCATAGCGACGCTCATCGAAGATCTTCCCATTTATGCAGACGGGAACGTTTTCATCGTCTTTTTAGAGTCGACCCATTTTGGTTACAGCTGGCCTGAGCAGGAAAGCCTTGTTCAAGCTCCGGAGTTAGATTATCTCAGCCTGACTTGCTCCAATGACCAGATTGAAGGAGTCAAAAATAGATACCGCAATGCCATCCATTTTATCGATGGACTTTTTGGACAATTTCTTAAAAAGCTAGAATCGCTCCCTGGAGGAGATGAAGCGGTAGTCGTTTTCACGGGAGATCACGGAGAAGAGTTCTTTGAGCAGCAGCGCGTCTTCCACGCCTCGAACCTGAGCTCTATGCAGATTCATGTTCCCCTCTATTTCCAGCTAGGAAAAGCCCGTCCGAACAATTCAAGGGAGATATCATCCCATCTTGATATTTTCCCAACGATTTTAGACTACGTGCTGGGCCATCCGCATTTTGCTTCATGGTTTGATGGAGAATCGATCCTGCGTCCTTCGAAGAAGAATTTTGTCGTTGCAACGAGGTACAATGGGAGCCGCACTCCTTGTGAATTTTTAATCCACACCGGAAAAGAGCATTTCACGGCTCGTTTTAACAATCAGGATGCAATTTTTAAATCGAGAGCTCTTGAGATTATCTCGCATCGAGATGAAAATGATCAGCCGCTAGATGTCCACCTAGATCAAATCAAAAAAAATTTCAAGCTGCCGCTAGAGACGCTTTTTAAGAATTAAATCTGGCGCTTTTCCCCAGTTCGTTTTCGATTTCAAGAAGTCTATTGTATTTAGCGACTCTGTCGCTGCGGCTAAGGGACCCCGTTTTGATCTGACCGGCCCCAGTTGCCACTGCAATATCAGCAATGGTGGTATCTTCCGTTTCACCGGAACGGTGCGATATGACGGTTGCATAGCGGGCTTTTTTTGCCATTGCAATGGTCTGCAGCGTCTCTGTGAGCGTGCCGATCTGATTCGGTTTGATCAAGATGGCATTTGCGACATCCATTTTGATCCCTTTTTGCAAAAAGAGCGGATTTGTGACAAAAATATCATCACCGACGACCTGGATAGACAGCTCGTCTGAAAGCTGTTTCCATCCTTCCCAGTCGTTTTGGTCTAAAGGATCTTCGATCGAGCTGATCGGATAATCTTTACAGAGCTTTTTCAGGTATTTCAGGTAGCTAGGTAGAGTCATGCCGAGATATTTTTTCTTTTTTACATCGTAATATTCAGAAGCTGCGCAATCGAGAGCAATTGAGATCTGCGATCCGGGTTTATAGCCTGCTTTTTTTATCGCCAGCATCAGAAAGTCCAGAGCTTGTTCATGGGACTTCAGCCGTGGAGCAAAGCCTCCCTCATCGCCGACAGAGACCACATGCCCTTTTGCTTTGAGGAGGGTTTTCAAGACATGAAAGACTTCAACGCCCCAGCGGACAGCTTCTCGGAAACTAGGGGCTCCTTGAGGACGGATCATGAACTCTTGAAACTCCAGATTGTTATCGGCATGGGCGCCTCCATTGATCACATTCATCAGAGGAATCGGAAGAAGATTGGCTTTATCTCCACCCAAATAACGATAGAGGGGAAGTTTTCTTGCTGCAGCTCCAGCTTTGGCAACTGCGAGAGAAATACCTAAGATGGCATTGGCTCCGAGCTTGGACTTATTCGGAGTACTGTCGCATTCGATCATCAGCTGATCGATCGTCTCTTGCTGCCACACATTTTGGCCTGTTAAAAGTTTAGAGAATGTTCCATTGATGTGAGAAACAGCTTTAAGAACGCCTTTGCCTGCATACCTTTTTTTATCTTTGTCGCGCAGCTCAACCGCTTCGTGCTCTCCTGTAGAAGCTCCGGAAGGAACAGCGGCTTTTCCAACAAATCCTGTATCGGTAGTCACGATCGCTTCGACTGTGGGATTGCCGCGTGAATCTAAGATTTCCAAAGCGTGGATCGATTTAATTTTGCTCATGAATCACCTAATGTTGGATTTGATACATTAATATCGCAGCAGCAGTTGCGACGTTGAGCGATTCCATTTGGTTTGTCATCGGAATCGAAATGGCCTGGCCTAGGGCTTTAGTTTCTGGAGAAGGCCCTTCCGTCTCGTGACCTAGCACTAAGGCTAGCGGTTTTTTAAAAGAGACCTCTGTTAATTTTTTGCCTTCGACATCAGCGATGTAAACTTGCATGCCGCTTGTTTGGACAAGTTTTTTAAGCTCTTCATAACTTCCTTGTCTGAGTGGAAGAAAGAGTGAAGCTCCTCTAGCAGCCCGAAGCGCTTTGTCATTGTAAGGATCGGCTGTCTTAGGAGTTAAAAAGACCCCTTCCCATCCCAAGGCTACAGCAGTGCGCAAAATAGTTCCGACATTGCCGGGGTCGGCTAAGGCATCCAAGACGATGATCGTCTTTAAATTTTCTAAAGAACTCTGTTTAGGCAGCTCAACTTCAGCAGCAACAAGATCATGCGAAGAGATGTTGATAATTTTCTCTAGCACATTCGGAGGGGCAAGGTAAGACTCCTTTGCATTGAACGGAAGAGGATCGACAGAGATTAAAGTTTTTAGTGGCATGCGAGCGGCGACATCGCTCACAAGCGTGACTCCGACAATGAGCACACTATTTTCTTGAGTGCGGAAAGCCTTATTATCGCGCAGTTTCACCAGTCTTTTCACGAGAGGGTGTTGTAAGCTACTAATCATGCGTGGTATCATAATTGGCCTATGATGACATATCAGATTTTGAGGGGCAAGCGTTTATGGCTAACTCTCTTTTTAACAGCTTTTGTTTTGTGGGGATCGTACCAGCTTTTTCAAAATAAATCGTTGGGATTTGGTTCTAGCAGGATCACATCGGATTTTTCTTATAATCCAGATTGGGCAATTGATGAGCCTCAAGATCTGGCTCCCCTGAAGTCACTGTTGGACCAGAAGTTCAAGTTCTTAGCCGTCGGATCGCAATCGTATGCCTTTGCAAGTGAAGATGGCAAATATGTTATTAAGTTCTTCATGATGAAGCACCAGATCCCCCGCCTTTCCGATCTTTGGCATCCTGAAAAAGTCGAA
>CAZFXE010000071.1:0-7572 GCA_964522945.1 uncultured bacterium | reverse complement strand
ATAAAAGATTAGGGAACCACTTGACTCCCCCGCCTTGGCTTCCTCGGACTTCTAATGTACCGATGCCATAAGTAAATTCATGTTTTTCGCCAGGCATTGCAAAAGCAACGGCATTGTCTTTGACAAGCTGCTGGACTTCCATTCCAAGAAATGAGGCGTATTGTTTGAGAAAGCCTTGGGCATAGATGCCGGCGATCAGATCGGTGATGGTCCCGTCTTCAATTGCTTCCAAATAAGAGCTGCGGATAGAAGTTGCGTTCTCAACTTCTTTTAAAGAAAGATTCGACTCTTTTCTTTTGGATTTAAGCATCTCGCCTAAACGTTTCAATTCTTCTGCCATAGTCACCTCAGGTTATACTAAATATACCGTCTTCTATTTTTAATGCACTGCAAAAATTTCCAATAGAGTGGCAAAGTCCTTAAAACTTTTAACAAAAACCCGTTAACTTGACTTTGCAACTTTTTAGAGCCGTAGGCCTCGAAATATTTGTTCTCGAGGGAGTTGTTTAAAGCAGGAAGGGGTTAACAACCCCTTCCTGTTTTAACTAATCTCACAGTTCGACAATAGGTCGAACGTCCGAGGACAAATAGACGAGGCAGGCGGCTCTAAAAAGTTGCAAAGTCGAGTGTAACCTGCTAGTCTTCAGACTGTGAATACCTTTGTCGCGACCATAGACCTAGCTCTAGCCCCTAAGTTAAAAGCCGATCTTGAAGAGCAAGGCTTTGACATGGCTAAACCCGCCTATACGATCTTTTCTGCCCAAAAGCAGGGAGTCTCCTGCACCCTATATACCAGCGGCAAGATCACAGTGCAGGGCAAAGGCAAAGACGACTTTATCGCTTATTATCTGGAACCAGAAATTCTAAAATCTCTCGCCTATACTTATCCTGAGATCGGCATTGATATGACCTCTCATATCGGAGTTGACGAGGCTGGCAAGGGCGATTTCTTTGGACCTCTTTGTATTGCTGGTGTTCAAGCCGATGAAGCAGGGATCAAAAAACTGCTGGAGATCGGAGTTAAAGACAGCAAGCGGGTGAATGATAAAAACATCCTCATAATGGCTTCTAAGATCCGACCGGCTTTTGCCCACTCAATCATCAGGCTTTTTCCTCTAAAATATAATGAACTGTATGGAAAATTCAAAAACCTGAACAGGCTGCTCGCGTGGGGCCATAGCACAGCGATTGCCGAACTGGTGGAAAAAACAGGCTGCCAAGAAGCGCTCATCGACCAATTTGCGGATGAATCGCTGGTGCTCAATGCTCTGAAACAGAAAAAGCTAACGATCAAGTTAACGCAGAGGCCAAGAGCTGAAGAAGATCCTGTTGTCGCGGCAGCTTCGATTTTAGCAAGAGCTGCTTTTGTCGAAGGGATCGACACCTTAAGTAAAGAAGCGGGTTTTGAGCTTCCAAAAGGCGCCTCTAAACAAGTCATCGAAGCTGGACGAAAACTCATTGAGAGACACGGCGGAGAGAGCATGGGCAAATTTGCCAAGCTCCATTTCAAAACCTATAACGACGTTCTTTCCTTAAATCTTTAATTTTTTCATAATGTAATTTTTAAAAAGGCTTAGGCTATGCGTTTAACACTTTCTGCGATTGCTCTTTCTATGGTTGCTGTCTATGCTGATGAGCTTGCGACACTTTCCCCTGCAGCCGCTTACACTTATGAATACGGATTTTCCGATTACCATTTTGTCGATCCAGATCGGCCGTGGCATGTGGAAGGACGATACCGCTGGGTTGCCCCGGCAAAATTTGAAAACCATCGAAAAGGACATGTCGATTACTCCGATGTCGACTCTGCGCTCTACTTTACCCAGTTCTTTAATGATGAAAACTCGCTGACGTATGAGATCGGCTATGATTTCTTAAAATTCAAATGGAAGGACAATCCTCGGTTCAGCCAAAGCAATTTCAATTACCTTGCAGCTTCTTTGGGATTTGTCTCCACCACCCTAGACAGATGGAGATGGATTGTCAACGCAGGTTTTTCAGTCGACGCAGTACATTTGGATATGGCCAAATCAGGCGTTGGACATGCGATGCTCTGGGGCAGATATAACTTTGCTGATTGCTGCGGAGTCCATGTAGGGATGCTGGGATGGTATGGTATTTTGAATGGACACGCCTGGCCGATCATTGGATTTGATTGGAAGTTCAGTGAACACTGGAGCGCTAATGCGATCTTTCCAATTGATTATTCTTTGAATTACGCTTTTACTGAGAATTGGTCTTTAGAAGCGGCCTACTCCAGCATCGGAGGGCCTTATAAATATCCCCGGCGAGCTAGAGACGGCGTTGAGGGATTTAGAGATCCGATCTTTTCAGTCCATTCGAATGGACTTGAACTCCTGCTGAAATACAAGTTCGAGCACTTGATCCGCATTTCCGTGGGCGGGGGCTGGGACTTCGGGGGATGGATCAACATCAAAGATGGACAAAACCACCGCGGGAAGTATTACCATTATAAGTCCGCACCCTACGCCCAAGGAAATCTGGAACTAACCTTCTAATTATTTAGAAGATGTCTTCTGAGCAGCGTGGATCTTAAATGAGTTCACAAAGTGTTTGTAGCGCACTTCATCGTATTTCGGAATTTCACACTCCATCGCCATGAGGTACATGCTGTTTTTCACCATGACAGCGCGTCCTTTAAAGTAGACGTTGCCGGTTCTGATAAAAAAGTCTAAAGCCTCATGTCCATCCACTAAGAGCAGATCGGCAAATAAAAGCTGATTGCCTGGATTGTGAGTCAGAATTCCATTGAGAAATCCCTCTAAGCTCATTTGAGCATACGATTCATCGACAAAGTCAGGATATTGCGCAATCAGCAGCATGAAAACAGTTTGCTGGTCGGCAGCTGAGATATAAGCGTCGTATTTGAGCTCAAACCCCTCGTTTGGCATCGCCATTTTCTCTGAGATATGTTCTGGCTCTACTGGAAATATCATGGAACAGTTTCCTGGTGTTGAATGGAATTCCTTCCATCCACTCGGTATAGTCTGCGCTGGCACACTAGGTGAGCCATTGCTTTCTGCTGTTATGGGTGATAGCAAGCAGAGCAAACCGCCCATCCATCCCACCATTTTCTTTGTCAATCCTCTTTGATGCATAACTCCCCCTACTTATTAAATTTATTTAACTGATGTGCCTGTCAAGAGCGTAAATAACCAAGCCAGTATAGACACGCCGACGAAGATTACAAATATTGGTATCAGAATGTTGAGCAACGCCTTCCATGCAGAAAACCCTTGTACTTCTCCTAAGGCCTTTAATGTAATGATAAAAGCCCACACTGCTACACCCAGTTGAATGACGGCAGTGAAAAAGATAATCGAGAGTTCATTGCCGACAAATTGCGTTTCAACAAAGTCGCTTCTAAAGATCCTTACGCCAAAGACTGCCAGGTTGATCATCCAAACGGCGATATTGACAACACTGGGCATATTCGACCAAGCTACCGCTGCTCTGATTTGCTGGTAAGTTCCTACTCCGCCGATCCATTTGCCTGTCCAAGTAAAAAGCGCTGTGGCGATGTTGATCATGACAGCACCTAATATGGTCGCTAGGATCAAAGCACCCACAACAATCCCTGCTACATGGAAGCGTGTGCCTAGTGAGAAGTTTTGAGCCAGCTGCAACGCCATTGGAAATCCGTAGATGAAGCAAAGCAAGGGGTACATATATCCCGGATTGGTCTGGATAATTGCACGGATTGTCTCCCGCGGTCTTACCCACATCTGCGTCCAAGGATTGATTGAAAGCTTAGTTCCCATAATTACTGCCCCCCATTCTCATGCGGCTCGTATGTTCATAATAGAATTAGATAATTAAATAATCAATAAAATTTATAATTAAATGAAATTAACTTGGAATAATTCGAAGTAAAAATAGAAAGACAAAATCCTTATGAATTCTTAACAGTCTTCTTCAATGTCGTCTTCTTTAGCAAGTTGAGGATCCAACGCAGAGTTCTTGATCTGCTGGTTCTCCTCTCTGATCTGAACATCAGAAGCTTTGCTCCTGATGTATTGATTTTCAGCACTCAGTTGGAGGTCAGCGACTTCATCATCTTCATCTTGCATCATCACTGGATCTTCGTCTTCTTCTGGTTCTTCCTCCGGCTCATCCGATTGAGTAGCCGGGGTGGCTAGGGGGGCCACCTGTTTCCTGTCACTGCCTGATAAGAACGGGTAGGCAACGAACGTCATTAGAGACACGACTAACATTATTATTCTGCTATCCATTTGCATACCTTTTGAGCTGAGAATTTTAAAATAGCAAACGGCCTTAATTACGCACAACCCCCTTTACAAATAATGATTGTTAATATATAAATTAGTTAAGAAACAGATGAGGTTAATTATGTCTATTTCAAGAAAGAAAGAGTCTTCAAATTATAATAAAAAGATTCCGCAACAAAAAGTAAAGAAAATCGAAAATGCTCTTGAGAAGCAAATGCTTGTGGATCTTGAAAAGCAAATTAGCCTCAATGTCGGTCAATTTCTTGTCCTCACGGAAGAGGGAGACCCGACTCAAATCGCACTTGCTCATCAAAGAGCCAAAAACGAGTTCTTGAAATTTGCCCCAGAAATGTCCCGTATCGCTTTGCATCTAGGTGGAGAAATAAGCTACGTTGTAGCTGACTTTCTCGACAGCGTCGATGTCGTTCTTCACAATGATTTTCTAGATGAAGAAAAAGTATCCCGCTGTTTTCATACAACCCAGCGCCTCCAATTAGAGTTAAAGCAATAGTTCTTCGAGCTTTGCTTTTTGGAACTCAAACCCTTTATCTAGGAGTCGTTTTGGAACAGCCCTTGTACTTGATAACAACAATTGTTTGCCCTTCTCCCCAAAAACCAATTTTATTAACCAAACAGGCACAGGCAAAAAAGGACGGTGATGCATGAGCTTTGCCAGCTGCCACGTAAATTCAGCATTTGTTACGGGATTAGGAGAAGTGAAGTTGAAGATTCCTTTGACGTCTTGAGTCATTGTAAACTCAATAGCGCCGATTAGGTCTTCAAGAGCGATCCAGCTCACCCATTGTTTTCCGTTCCCTAGCCTTCCTGCGAGGCCGTAGCGGAATAACGGAAGCAAACGGCCTAGCATGCCTCCTTCTTTGGAAAGGACCGCTCCAAATCTTGCCCTAATGACTCGTGTTTTCATTTGATCGAGCACTTGGCTCGATTCTTCCCATTTAGCGCAAACGTCTGATAAAAAGCCTTTTCCCTTCCGGCTATCTTCTGTTAGGATCTCATCTCCCCTGTCTCCATAATAACCGACAGCTGAAGCTGAAAAGAAAACCTTCGGAGGTCTTTTAAGCCTTGATAGAGCATGGGACAGTAGCCATGTATGTCTGACGCGGCTGATGAAGATCGCCTCTTTTTTATCCTCCGTCCACCTCTTATCGAAGATGTTTTCCCCCGCTAAATGAATCACCGTATGGAATCCCTCAAAATCATCCAGATTGATCTCTTCATTCATGGGGTTCCAGTAGACGGTATCGGGAGCTCTTTGACGGACATCCCGAACTAACCGATTAACGACATATCCTTGCTTCTTGAAGTGGTTGACGACGGCCTTCCCAATAAAACCCGAAGAGCCTGTGACTAGAATGCGATGACTTGTCGGCATGGAATTTAAAATACTGATTTGGACAATTAGTGGCCAGACCCGATAAAAAAAGGACCCTGCCATTGCTGACAGAGTCCTTTAGTCTAAAGTAAGAAGTGATTACATCTTGCAGCTGTCGCCAGGACCGCCGTGCTTATCGCAGCTTCCACAGAGAGCTTTGCATTTGCCAAGGAAACCAAGGCCCCAAACTCCTCCTAATCCAATGACGGCATAGCAGAGTCGAGCAAGCCAGCTGGTATTTCCGTGTGCGAACCAGGCTACGAAGTCGAATTGAAAAAAGCCCCACAGTCCCCAGTTAAGAGCACCGGCAAGAATTAAAAGCAAAGCTAGTACGTTTAGGAATTTCATAGAAACCCTCCTAATTTATTCCTTATCTGTATTATTAGAAAAAATTGAGTTGATTGTCATCTTATTTTTGAGTGAGACCAATATTAAGATGCTCCAGAGTTTCACGGAAAACCACCCTTCGCTGATTTTCTCCCTTTTCTAAAAGACCATAGATCCTTTCAATAAAAGGATTATTCCGAGCAATTGCAGGAGAGCTATATTCCAAGTGAACCCCTGATAGAACGGCTTTTCCCTTCCCTATTTCACACGAAATGATCGCAGCAGGATCTCCCTCTAGCTCAAGATATGAGCTTAAAACAGAAACTCCTGGAAACTCATGCGCTCCAATGAATTGACAGCCGCCATTGTAGTAGACATGGAAATGGCCGTCCTTCCAAGAAACCCGGGCTGCTTCTAAACCTTGAAGACCATCGATCCGGTATTTATTTTTTCCATAAGCCGGCCCTTCAGCAAGACCTGGAAAAAAGGCTAGCGATCTCTGTGAGCAGACTTCATAGCTTCCGCCTTTTTCAAACTCAATAGCCCCTGCTCCGAAATAGGCTCCAGCGCAGATCCCTAAATATGAGCCTCCCTCTTCAACGAACTTCCGGATTTTCGAGGTGCCCGGTCCGTCTAGAGCTTCATGATAATAGATATCCCTGCCTCCAGGAATAACTAAAAGAGCCGTCTCTTGCTCCCAGTTTTCAGATTTTAAGGCTTTGGAGTCCATCCGGCGGATACGATATTTCGAAGGGTCGATCTCCTGCTGTAAAGATTTAACTGTATGTTTCAGGGCAACCCCATCGACCCCTAAATCGACATAAACAAGTATTTGCTGCATGTGTGACTCCTAACCACAGGATATCTATCAGGGGTAATTTTGGAAACCCCAGAAAAAGAGTTTGAATTTGAAGGCAGGGATTCACTATACTTTCCGCAATGAACGAAGCAGATTTTAATAAACTCAGCCGGCTTTGCCGGATCTCCTGCACGGAAGACGAAAAGAAGCGGTTTTCGAAAAGCATCGAAGACGTCCTTTCGTATGTGGAGCAGCTTCAAGAAGTTGACACAGAGGGTGTTCCTCCATGCCTGACCGTTTTGGAGACTCTGACAAATAAGCTGCGGGAAGATGTCCCTGAAGAGCCTCTGTCCCGTGACCTTTTCTTAGCGAATGCTCCATCTCAAGTCGGCGGCATGATCAAAGTCCCCCCCGTCTTTAAACAACAATAGGAAAAGTCGTGTATCAGCTTCCAGCTCATGCTCTCCGGGATCAGTTTGTCAAAGGCGAGGTTAGCGCAACCGAGATCGCTAGCGCCTTTTTAAAACGGATTGAAAAGCACGATCCAGAGCTCGGCTGCTTCTTGAATGTGCTCTCTGAAAGAGTGGTTGCCCATGCTAAGGCCCTGGATGAAAAAAGAGCCCAAAAGAAACCTCTAGGCAAACTTGCCGGCATCCCGATGGCCCTCAAAGACAATATACATATCCTGGGAGTTAACACCACCTGCGGTTCCAAGTTCCTGTCAAACTACAAGGCCGTCTTTGATGCATCGGTCACCCGCCTTTTGGAAGAAGAAGATGCTCTGCTCATTGGTAAGACCAACC
>CAZFXE010000070.1:0-7620 GCA_964522945.1 uncultured bacterium | reverse complement strand
CGCTGTTCGATCAGCGTTTCAAGAGGAATGCTTTTTAAAACACTCCATTGAGAAAGAATATATTTTTTAACGTTGTCATAAACAACTTTAGGATCGTGGTGAGCACCGCCAAGAGGCTCCTCGATCACATCGTCGATGATCTCCATTTCCAGGAGGTCTTCCGCTTGCATTTTGAGGGCCTCAGCGGACAGTTCATTTTTACCTGCGTCCTTCCAGAGGATCGAAGCGCATCCTTCAGGAGAAATCACGGAATAATAGGAATGCTGGAGCATCGCTACGATATCACCGACGCCGATACCTAGGGCTCCGCCGGAACATCCTTCGCCGATTAAAACAATCAGAATAGGTGTTGGAAGACGGGCCATTTCAAAAAGATTTTCGGCAATCGCCCACCCTTGTCCACGCTCTTCTGCAGCAAGACCTGGATAAGCACCGGGAGTATCGACCAGGGAAAGGACTGGCAATTTAAATTTAGCGGCCATTTTCATACAGCGGAGGGCTTTGCGATAGCCTTCCGGATGGGGCATCCCAAAATTTCTTTTTAAGCGAGATTCGGTATCACACCCTTTTTCCTGAGCGATCACCATTAATTTAACTCCGCCGATCTTAGCCAGTCCGCAGATGATCGCAGGATCATCACGAAATAATCGATCGCCGGCAAGTTCATGGAATTCTTCGCAGAGGTGCTTGATATAATCGACAGCTCGAGGACGTTGAGGATGACGGCTGATCGTGACTCTTTCCCATGGAGAGAGGTTCGAATAAACTTTCTTCTTGAGCTGCGCGAGTTTTTTCTCGAGTTTGACTAGCTCAGCATCAGACAGCAGAGGATTATTTTGGTTCTGCTCTTTGAACTTAGCGATCGTCTCTTCGTACTCTTGAATCTGTTTTTCGTGCGTTAGCATGCTAATACCCCCATCGGATCAAAACCTGGAATTTGGACCGTGCCAAAGCCCCGGGATTGAACGATCGTAAGTCGGTCAATATTACAAATATGGACCGACTTACGATCATTTAATCGCGGAGAATTTCGCATCGGCCCAAATCCAAGTTTTGAGCCGGTGGTGGTATTTCTCATAGGTGAATTAACTTCAACACCAGGAAGTTTGGCATCTTTCATATTTTTAACAATTTCCACCACTGTCGGTTTTGTAATAATGATCGAAAAAAGCTCTTCGATATCTTCATGATTGAGGCGGATGCAGCCGTCGCTTTCATACTGCCCGGTCACTTGACGCAGCTCTGTCCAGCGTCCTTCTTGCTTAGTAGGACTCCATGGAGCGCCATGGATACCGTAACCCTTAGCATTCGATGTACATTCTCCGAGTTCTTTTCCAAAAGGGAGCCAGCGGGTTCCAAAAACCCTGATCATTTCAACTTGTTTGTCTTGGAACAGCCCCATTATACCAGGCTTATAAACGGCGATTTTATCCCCGAGAAGGTATTTCCCTAGAGGGGTTAATGTCCCGGAAGGAGTCGCTGCCTTTTTACCCAGGCCGACAGTATAGGTCTTTAAAAGCACTCTTTCATTGGTGTCTTGGTCGAGGTAATAAAAGGCCATTTTGCATGAAGAAATATCGACTAAAAGATAGAACTGGAAATTCTTGTCTTTTCTGAAAACGTTGAATTTGCTGCCAGGAGAGACTTTTTGGGTAAAGTAGTCGGCTTTACCATTGAGGCTGCGGGCAATAAAATGGCGAGAAGTCGCGTAGTTCGAGGCATAATCCCCTACCCAGGCCGGTCTTCCCTTTAACCAAGGAACTTGGCTTGAATAGGTAATCGTTTCGACAATAGGGAGCTTGTTAGAGCCTGTGGCAAAGAGCTGGCTAATCCGGTCGACCTGGAGGAATCCTTGGGGGGCGCTTTCAGGCTTTACTAGGACAGGCTTTGCAACGGCTTTTGGAGCCTCGGGATTTTTAACTGGAACTGCTATCTTAACCTGTTGATTATTAGTGGCTAATGGAGCTGAAATAACGGTTTTTGCGACTTTAGGGGAATAGAAGACTTTCTTCACCGTACCGGCCACCCCGATCACAGCAAAAAGCGCTATAGTACCGACTAAAATAACTCTTGGAATTGCCATAAAAATGAACCTATATTTTACCGTATTTCTTACATTATTTCAAGGAAGCAATTATTTGATAGAACTCTCATTTTAATTTTGAATTTTTGAACGTTAGATTCATGAAAGCTATCTTATAAGAGCTTGAAAGGAGTCCTTGCCTTCGCTGAATGGAAAAGCGATCAAAAAATGGGCCCCCCAGAAATGCTCTCCCCCAGCCAAAGGAATGATTTGCATCTCTTGATCCGCTTGAGGCTCTATAAAGATTTTTTCATTTTCAGCTCGGAGCTCTAAAGGTAAAGATTTTCCTTGATACCTCTCCAGGGACCCTGCCTGGAGCGTCTCTTTCCCCCCTATTGCCAAATGATCGCCTCTCGCATAAAAAACCATGGCTAGACCATCAGACGGCCGATCTTCTTGTAACTGACAGGAAAGCTTAAGCTTTTGAGCTTCATAATAGGCTTCGATTTGCATCCAGGCCGGATGGGCAAAAATCTTGGTCCATCCTTTCATGCGGAAATTGAACGCTGTTTTTTCCCAGGTGATTTCATTGAATGTGCGGGAGGTTAAACTGCAGGTTCGGTCGATCCCGAACTTTTCAAGATCATCTAAAGGTGCTAGCTGAGGCCCGGCATTGACGATTGCTACATGATTTTTGTGATACGAAAAGGCTCCGGAATTCCATCCGCTGAGGCTGCAAGCCATGCTCGACTGAGGCGTCATGAATTTCATCAAACCAACGGTCATCTCTTCAGCAAAAGGTTTGAAAGACAATTTTAAAGGTGCAGCGATCTTTTCTGGGACCAATGCCAATAACTTTCCCGCTATAGAAACAGGATCCCAGCCATAGTGTTTTTGGATCTGCGCTGCCTGGTTAAATCCAGGATCGGAAGTGAGCCTGTAGGCCAAAGTAAACAGTAGATGATTTGAAGCTGCAAGCATACTTAGGCGAAATGTAGATGCGCGGCTCCACAATGAAAAATGAGGCAGCCCCCGATGATCCAGCGTGTGAGTCTGCCACAAGGCCGCTTTAAGGCCTGCATAGATCAAGGCCTCTTTTTTGAGATGGACCCCGATGATCATCCAAAGCGATGCAAGTTCTGCGAGCTGGGCAGGTTCAGGGAGTTGCGCACCTTTAACAAAGCCTAAGGCATCCAAACAAGTCGCACCATTGGGCATTTGCTGAGATTCTATACTGAGCGGTTCGAACTTTAAAAGATGGGTCAATAGAACAAGATAAGCATGCGGAAGCTGAAGGTCGGAAGGATATCTCTGCAGCAAAAGCTGACCGAACCTTTTTTTCAGACCGGCATGGTCTTCTGCTCCTTCAAGAACACGCCAAACGAGATCTCTGAGCAATAAAAGATATTGATCGACTTCATCGGTCAATCCAGAAGTCATTCGATCTTCAGCTAAAACAGTCACAAGCATTCCCCATTGAAAGGAAAATAATAGAATTCACTCAATTATTTAAGAAGACTATTCTTACATTGATCGAGTCGGAGCATTGACAGGCAGCTTCTCAATGTCTTTCTTCATCTTTTTACCCGGTGTGAATTTCACAGCTGGTCTTGCAGGGATGACAATTGGCACAGAAGCATTTTTAGGATTGCGGCCGATTTTTTGCTTTCTTTCAACGATCTCGAATACACCAAAGTCACGGAATTCCAGACGATCGCCGCGAGCCAAACAATCTGTCATTTCATCTAAGAACGATTGAATGACATTGCGTACTTCGTTGGGATGCAGTCCGCGTGCTTGGGAAATTTTTTGTACTAATTCCTTTTTGGTGATCGTTGCCATACTTTATTTTGTCTCCGCTGATTTTTCGTGGCCCTTAAGTTTGAGGACTCTAAGTGTCTCTCAGAAGTGGGCACCCTATTTGACCCCATTGTTGTATCGCGTTGATTTTCAGGCAAGTATTTTTGTAAAATTTTTATTGAAGTCGGAAATTTCATAGAGAAATCGCCGTTTTATTTTTGTAGACTGACCGGTAATTTGGATGCAACCCCACCCAATAAAGCCGAAATTGTGCCAACAGATTGCGCCTTTTTCGGGTTTAATTCACTTTCAATGGACTCACGCAAACCCTCTTTCTTGAAGGTACATTTCAAGGCTGCTTCCCAATCTTGACGAGCCTCATCTAGGTTTTTGTTTTCCCGATGAGCGACTCCCCTGCAATAGAGAAGTTCAGCCCTCCATTCTTCATCAGCAAGATTAATGTCCATCGCAGTTGTGAGGTCTTCGATCGCTTCCGGATACTTCTTCAAGGCCACACGAGCCACTCCCCGCGCCCCAAATAACTGAACTCTGTCTTCTTTTGAGCCGCATTCGATAGCCTCTGAAATATCGCTCTCGCAAAGATCAAACTTTTTCAGCCGGCCATAGGCATAACTGCGCTGGTACAAAATATGAGCGCTCTTTTCAGGGTCGTGAGAAACACATTCCAGCGCTTTGGTATAATTCACAATCGCCTTCTCATGCTCATTATTCTTTATGAAAACCGCCCCTTGGCACAAAAAAAACGCCGTTTGAAAATGCAACTGTTGCTGTTCTTCAAGGTCGTAAGCTAACGCTAGCAAGAAATCTTGCAGGGCATCTTCTGATCTGCCTATCTTGATTTGAGCCGTTGCACGGTTATCTAATATTTGAAGGCGCAAATTTTGATCTGGATCGCATTCCAAAGCCAATGTGAATTTCTTGATTGCTTCATCATAGAGCTCGTTTTGAAAATCTGCCCAGCCTTCCTGATGCAAATTCCCTGGACTTTCCAAGGGCTGCACCCGGTCCTTCAGAGATTTTGTGACTTGAGGCAGCAAATAGGCAAGAGCTTCAAATGCTAAAACTGCAACTACTGGCATGACCAGGTAATAGCTTGGGTAGGTAGCTGCCGGCAATGAAGAATTGAATGGCATGACCATAACGACCTCTATTTACATGGCGAAATAATAACTGAGAAAGGAATTATTAGGTAGGAACGTGGATCAAGATTTTTTTCTTTTTCCCAGCGGCAAGAAGAAGAAACTCCCCGCCAATGAGATGATCCTTTGTTAGTTTAAGCTGGGGATCTTCCACACGCTCGTTATTCAGGTAAGCTCCGCCTCCGGCAATCAGCCGAGTAGCTTCCCCTTTGCTCGTTGCAAGTCCTGTTTGGACTGCGACTTCAATATATTTACGATCGACTACATCGGCTTTGGATAGCTTAACGTACGGCATATCTTTCATCATCTGATGGAAGACATCCGAGCTCAGCTCAGTCGCATGGCCAGGAGCTGCCGCTTGCGTTGCACGCAAGGCAGATTGGAGACCTTCTTCGTTGTGAATCAGTCTGGTGATCTCTTCTGCGAGTCTCTTTTGAGCAGAGTTTGGAACATAATCGGACTTTTTCATCTCTTGCTCAATACGGCGGATTTCATCCATCTCCATAAAGGTGAGCATTCGCATGAGCTTGATTACATCAGCATCCGCAACGCGATAGAGGTATTGATAGAAGTCATACGGAGAACATCTGTCGGCAGCAAGCCAGATCGCTCCGCCTTCTGTCTTGCCGAATTTTTTCCCATCGCTTCTAGTGAGCAGCGGGAAAGTCATGCCATAGGCAGTTTCTGCTAAAAGCTTGCGCACAAGATCGGTTCCTGCAGTGATATTGCCCCACTGATCGCTGCCTCCAGCTTGGAGAGCAACTTGATGCGTCTTATAAAGGTGGTAGAAATCGTAAGCTTGAAGAATCTGATAGCTAAACTCAGTAAATGAGATCCCTTCATCGGATTCAAGACGGGCTTTAACGCTTTCTTTGGTGAGCATGACGTTGACGCGAAAATGTTTTCCGATATCCCTGAGAAAATCGACGAAAGCATACTTGGCAAACCAGTCATCATTGTTGACGATCATCGGCATCGTTTTTAGCTCTTTGAAATCAAGAACCTGTTCAAAATGTGTGCGGATTCGTTTGATATTGGCTTCGATCGTCGCCGTATCTAAAAGAGGCCGTTCGGTGCTTTTTCCGGAAGGATCGCCGATCCGTCCGGTAGCTCCACCAAGAACAACAACAGGTGTGTGGCCGAATTTTTGAAACCATCTTAAAACCACAATTCCTACAAGGCTTCCTAGATGGAGGCTGTCGGCCGTGGGATCAAATCCGATGTAGATTTTGATGGGCTTTTGAGTCATTGCCTTGAGCTCTTCACTGGTCAAGGCCTCTATGAGGCCGCGTTCTTCAAGGCAATCAATAATGTTCATTTTTTTGTCTTTGCTGCGATCGCTTCCTTGGATATTTTGAGGTCCAAGGCAAGTTCTTCTGCCATTTTTTCAATATTGCGGCTCATTTTAGCAGAATTCCGATTTTGATCGAAAAGGGAAATATCCTTTTTGACAGAGACCCTGTCGTTGGCGTGTCTTTCTATCCACTTAGAGATCTCTTGGGACTTCTTATCTAGGGTTTGATTTTTCAGTTTTTTGTCGGTCGCATCGAGTTTGTTTTTTAGCTTCGCTCGGGCTTTTTTAGTCTTTCCGCTCTCTTCTGCAAGAACGCCTAAAATCAGACTTTTTCTCAGTGTCATTACCATGTTAAACTCCTGCTTAGCCCCGTGTGGGGGCAAGCGGAATATTATGATCCAAAACTATTTTTCTCAAGTCTTTTTTGTAAATTTTTCAAAAAAAATAGACAAAGAGCCATTTTCTAACGAAAAATAACTGAAGTTGCTATGATCAGAAAATGAGTTTAGAAAATTGCAAAAAAGCCGCCGCCGAAAAAGCGATCTCCTTTATTAAAGACGGCATGATCGTCGGCATCGGTACAGGAAGCACGACATTTTATTTCATTGAGAAACTGATCAAGCAGTGCAAAGCAGGTCTCAACATCAAAGCCGTGGCCAGCTCAGAAAAAACCCTGGATATCGCCCGCAAAGGAGAAATCCCCCTCCTCGATATTAACACCGTCAAAAGCCTCGACATCTATGTCGATGGCGCTGATGAAATAGATCCTGAAAAAAGAATGATCAAAGGCGGAGGCGGCGCCCTTCTCAGAGAGAAAATCTCTGCCAACATGAGTAAAGAGAAAATCTTCATCGTCGATGAGTCTAAACTCGTTCCAAAACTTGGCCAACGGCCTCTCCCTGTTGAAATCATCCCTTTTGGATCGACAGCCACCATCCACCAGTTAGAGCGTTTGGGCTATAAAGGCATCCTCCGGATGAAAAATAACGCCCCTTATATTACAGACAATCACAATGTTATCTACGATGTCCATCTCCCAGAGAGCGCCACGCCAGAGATGACCCATCAGCAGATCACCGCCATACCAGGCGTAGTCGACACGGGGTTTTTCTTCAATCTTACGAGCAAAGTCATCATTGGCTTCCTCGACGGCAAAGTCGTTGTGCAATAGGAATACCCTTCATCAAAAAGCAGTCTCGGACGCTTCTTGGATAAAGAACTTGTAAAAAAATAATCTGTCAGACAATTAGAGAATTAGATGAGCCAGCTAATTCCTCTAACGTTCAATAAGATCATGCAGTCCCGGGCCTATACGGTCATTATACTCGGAACTGACACCAAGA
>CAZFXE010000069.1:0-7658 GCA_964522945.1 uncultured bacterium | reverse complement strand
TTGCATCGGGTAGTAAGTTGGTGAGATTGCTTTTTGTCAGATAGCTTAAAGCAATTGTTTGTTTTGGGAAACGACGTTTTGAAATTTCAAGCGCAACCCATCCCATTGTTTTGCGCGCATTGATTTCGACAACAGGGTGTAATTGATCATTTCCCCAGATCATCGCATCGATTCCTACATTGCCATAATAGCCAAGCAGTGCCATCTTTTGCAAAATCGGAAGCACCTTCTCTTTGTGCATTTCTAGGAACGGAAAATATTTTCCGAAAAGTGAGGGAAGATCGCCGACTCTGTTCGAATTATACTGTCCTCGTTGGTCATTCACGCAGACTGTTGCACCCAAACACTCGATTTTTTGATCGGGATGGATCATCCACTGAGAACTGAAGTCGAGTTTTCTTTCAACCCAGGGTTCTGCAATTAAAGGACGGCCCGCTGCAAATTCCTGCTCTGCAAACTTTTTCATATGAGGCGATGGAAGAAAAAGATGGCCTTTGCCGGAAACCCCGTAGCATGTCTTTAGCACTTTAGGGCCTTCTGTTTTCAGCTCCCACTGCTCTAGCTCAGCCAATGTGTGGATAAGTTTTGCACCGGGAAGTTTTGGGGATTCATTGAATGAAAAAGCTTTCGAGTTGACCTGCTTGACCACATCCCATTTTGGCATCGTATACGAGAGCTTTCTTTTTTCAGCCCATGCAGCAATCGAAGGAGAAGCTCCCCACGATGCGACGCTTTCGTAGGAAAAATTCTTCTCATCGAGCAAATGCACGCGATGAAAAAAAGAAGATGGAGCATGTGTGACTGCAACGCCGTCATCGGGACTAGCATAGAGGAGAGGAAGAAACTGGAGCTGCAAAAAAATCGGGTGGCTTTGGATCAATGCAGCCACGGTGGTAGGTTTGGTTGCAGAGAGCTCTGACTCAAAATTTGTGTTCGTAATATGCAGGAATGACATCTTAATTTAGAATATAGAAGCTATGAAATATCGAACAGGGTTAGGACAAGACAGCCACCGTTTTTTACCAGAAGGATCATCAAAGCCGTGCATTTTAGCGGGACTTATCTTTGAAGATGTTCCCGGCATGGCGTCGGATTCCGATGGTGATGTGGTTTTTCATGCGATCTGCAATGCCATCACTTCCGTGACTGGTGTCCAGATCTTGGGAGGGATTGCCAATGATCTTTGCCAAAAAGACGGGATTACCGACAGCCAGGTCTATCTTGAAAAAGCTTTAGAAACCCTCAAACTGCAGAAGATCGAACACATTGCCATTGCGATCGAAGCCAAACGGCCTCGCCTTCAGTCTCGCATTGAAGAGATGAGATCAAAACTGGCCGGATTGATGAAGTTGCAACTTCAGCAAGTGGGGATTACCGCCACAGCCAGTGATGGATTGACAGAATTTGGCCTGGGCGAAGGGATTCAATGCATCTGCATTATGACTGTGACTGAAAGCTAATCTTCTGACACTTAATTAGATATTCTTGACGTAGCCAAAAAGGGCTAGTTTCTGCACTCTGATGATTAATCTATCACCAGAGGAAACCGATGAGAAAGCAGACTCTAATGTTCTTCCTAGTTCTATTAGGACTTGTTTCATCTGTACAAGGAAAAATTCTTGAAACGACTCGTTTCCACGAGATCGCTCACCATATCACTCGCGAGACTCTGATTTTAATGGATATCGATGACACCATTATTGTTCCTACACAGATGGTGGGATCGGATGAATGGTTTGATTTAAGGTGGAAAAAGCATGAAGCCGATGGAATGAGTAAATCGGTTGCTTTAGAAAAAGCCTTGGCAGAATGGGAGTCGATCCGCCACGTCACAAAAATGAAGACAGTAGAGAAAGAGACATCGACCTTCATTAAGGGGCTGCAAAAAAAGGGGCACAAGATCATGGGTCTGACGACTCAGGGGCTTGCCTTAGCAACACGGACAGTTCAGCAATTACAAGAAAACTTCGTTGATTTATCTGTAACTGCGCCTACAGCTGCTGATTATTATGTCAATCTCAGCGGCCATAGCGTGCTTTTTAGAAAAGGAATCTTATTTACTTCAGGAAAAAATAAAGGAGAGGCCTTTTTTAAATTCTGCGACAGCATCGGCTTAAAGCCTAAAAAAATTGTCTACATCGATGACAAGGAGTCACATCTTGCAGCTGTGGAAAAAGAAGCAGTTAAAAGAGGCATCGAGTACATCGGTCTTCGTTATGCTTATGCCGATATCCATAAAGCAGCTTTCCGTCCCGAGATTGCTGACTTTCAGTTTTTTCATTCTAACTTTGCAAAGCTTCTCTCTGATGAAGAAGCCCATGCAAAGCTCAAACTAAAAGAGAGTGCGATTATCAATTGAGAAGACCGATTTTTATAATGCCGTCGAGCACCTTAGCAGCAGTGAGTTCAAGTCCTGCTCCGGGTCCTTTGATGACCAAAGGGCTATTATTGTAATACTTAGTAGTGATTGCGACGATATTATCAGCAGCTGAAAGATGATAAAAAGGGTGATCGGATCCTACCGCTTGTAAAGAAAGCTGGGCCTTCCCATTTTCAAAAGACGCAATGTAATAGAGTCTTTGTCCTTTGGACTCAGCTGCGTTTATATGCTCGGCAAATAGAGCATCTTGTGTTATTAATTGCGCGTAAAAATCATCCACAGTAGGGGCCTCAAAACAATCATCAGGAAGAAAACGCTGGATATCGATATCTTTCATTTCTAGAGAGAAACCAGCCTCACGGCAAAGAATCAGCAATTTTCTAGCAGCGTCCATTCCATTTAAATCGTCGCGAGGATCTGGTTCGGTATATCCTTTGTTGTGAGCATCTTTGACGATATCAGAAAAAGCAATCCCTGCTTTGAAAGAATTGAATATATAACTCAAAGTGCCGGAAAAGATTCCTTCAATTTTAATAATTTCATCACCGCTTCTTCGCAGACTCTGAACTGAGCTGACAATAGGAAGGGCAGCACCGACATTCGCATCATAGAAAAATTTAGATTCTCCGCTCAATTCCTTAAGTTTTTGATAGTTTTCTAGACTGCTGGAGTTTGCTTTTTTATTAGGAGTCGAGATAGCAATGCCAGCTTCTAAAATAGAAATGTAGGCATTGGCAATAGTTTGGTCGGAGGTACAATCTACAAAGACCTTATGAGGAAGATCCATTGATGCCATTCGAGTTTGGAAAGACTCCCATGACATCGGTTCTGCTTCCTCTAATGCCATGCGCCATCTGCTGAGAGAAATACCTTCACGATTAAAAACCATCTTTTTGCTGCTAGCGATTGCAATAATGCGGATATCAATTCCATATTGGTCCTGAAAGTAGGCGTAATTTCTTTCGATTTGCTCGATCAACTGGGTTCCGACGCCTCCAGGTCCCACTAAGAAAACATGGAGCGGTAAAGCCTGGATCAAAGCAGGCAGTACGGCAAGCGCAGCAAAAAGTAATCTAGAAATGAGTTTTTTCATGGGTAGGCTCCGGTATGGAAATGAATGTAATTCCGAAAGAGAATTATTTTCTAGAACTTTTGCAGAACTTTTTGATCGAGATTCATCCACCGTTTGGCATGATACGTTTCGCGTAGTCTGTCGTATTCTTTTTTGGGGTAGATGCTCCAGAATTCTTCCGGCGTGTAGTACGAATAGCTATAGAGGACTTTTCGGCCCTTGGCATCTTTCGTCCATCCTTCAAGTTGATGAATGAGCTCTGCAGGTGTTCGTGTACTCGGAGAGATTCCATAGACACCAACATTCACAATGAAAGAACTTGTCGTTGGAAGAAAATGAGGTGAGAGGATTTGTGGTTTTTTTGTGACGGGTGTAGGACAGAGCCATAATGGAAAAATACCGATCTCTTGAAACATCTTTTTGATAAACGGCTCGACGTTTTCCGCAGGGATGCAAAAATCTTGGATGATGAATTGGTTTGCGACCCAGTCTTCTGATTTAGAGTGGAGCCAGGAATAGAGCCGGTGGCTTGTCATCGCCCAGCCCCACGTGAATCTGAACAGAAGGCCTGGATCTTGAATTCCTTTGAAATTTTCTGGTCTAAAAGTCGGGAGAAGTTTGGCAAGAGACGGAAGCTTAAAACGGCTCTCTAAAAGATAACGGGGGATCGCTGCCCAATGGGTCCCATAGGCTCCGATCCAAAAAGCTCCCCTGTCATGACGGAAAAGATACTCCAGAAGCGGGATTTTTTCTTCGTATTGATCGGACACTTGTTTGGCATGGGTATAGAACCAATCGCTCCATGGATATTTTTGAGAGAGCGTACGAGAGATTGTTTCTGGATCCTCAAGGAAAGATCCTTCGATGACTTTGATTTGATCAGAAGCAAACACCAAACCTTCGATAAAGTCGGGAGCTGATAGAGCTCCTTGATTCCGTTCAAAATATTTTACAGTTTCTGCGATAGATGAGAATTTTCGGTATTTGAGTTTGACCCAAGGCTTGGCAGGAATCAGTTGAAGTTCAATGGAAAGAAGTACTCCGAGCGATCCGTAAGATCCGACGATGCCATAGAAAAGATCGGCATGATTATCAGGTGTCGCCCGGACAATGGTGCCATCTCCAAGGAGAATTTCGTAGGCTAGGCAATTGTCGCTGAAGAGTCCATATCGATGGGATGCGCTTTCCATGCCACCGCCCATAATGGCTCCGCCAACGGTGATGCCCTTAAATTCAGGGATCACTGGGACCATCATGCCGCTTTCTATAGCTGCACGGGCCAGCTGCTCCATGGTGACGCGAGGCTCAACTAGGATACGTCGCCCAGCAGGATCAATTTTCAGAATCCGATTAAAATTGTTGATATTGAGCTGAGAAACTTTAGCTTTATACTCGTGTGACCTGGTGATATTTGAGGGATGCGGGTGATTCTGGAGACTGAATTGTCCGGTATTTTCTTTAAGTTGCTGTCGAAGGGCTTCGACATCTTGGGCATGTTGGTCCATACGATCGGATGTAACAGAAAAAAGTAATCTTTTCAAAAGATTTTCTTGATCGTTTCTGCAAGCAGCATTTAGTGCCAGTTGAGAATGTGGAATCTATTTAATAGACGTCAGCAAGATAACGTTTCTGAGAGCGGAGCTGTTTAATATAGGCCTGAGCATCTTGAAGTGATAACTTGCCAAAATCTTGGCAGATGCGAAGGAGTGTTGATTCAACATCTTTAGCCATCGGATCGGCATCCCCGCAGACATAGAAATGGGCCCCGTCTTGGAGCCATTGCCAAATCTGAGCTCCTTTTTCATAGAGCTTATGCTGAACATAGACTTTGTCGTTTTGGTCGCGAGAAAATGCTAGGTCTAGAGAGAGTTTTTCTTGCTCGACGAGCGTATTTAGGAAATCTTCATAGAAGAAATCATGCTCACGATGCCGCTCTCCAAAGAATAACCAGTGTTTTCCTGCAGCATTTTTAGCAATACGCTCTTGCAAGAAGCCTCGGAAGGGTGCAACGCCAGTGCCTGGTCCGACCATGATCAAATGGGTCGAGTGATCTTGCGGCAGTGTGAAATGCGGAGTTGATTGGACATAGCAAGGAATCGGAGTTTTTTCTACTTCAGCAAGATGGCTTAAAAAGTGGCTAGCGACTCCATAGCGGAGTTCATTGCGGTGTTGATAGGTAGAGACGGCAACAGTCAGATGGGCTTCATTGGGATGCGTCACCAAAGAGGAGGCCACGGAATAAAAGCGAGGCAATAAGGGTGAAAAAGCGGTTACGAGGTCTTGGAGAGAATACGGAAGATGGCCAAATTCCAAAAGAAAATCGAGAGCGTCGTGATTAGCGAGGTAGTGATCAAGAGCTGGTTTATTCCCGAGGAGCTGGAGGAGTTCTTCAGACTTAAAAACCTTGAGAAAAGATGAAGTCAACCGGGTAATATTGGCTTTTTTTGTCAGAAAAGTCTTCAGGGTCATCTGTTCTTGAGAGCGAGGATGGACAATGAGAACATCAGGGCTTGTTTTCATCGCAGAGATGAGACGAGCTACTAAACCCAGATCGTTATCGCCGTAGATGCCAAGAGAATCGCCGACTTTGAAGGTCAGATTGGAATTTGTTAGATCCAAAACGACATGGTGGGTCTCCTTGGTAGATCCCGGCTTTGTCAGGGGATACCGCTCTTTAATCACCGCGGAAAATGGATTTGTTCGACTAAAATCGTTGGACATTTCTCTCTAAAAATTGTATTTAAAAAACATGCGTTTACTTTTCATATTAGCATTACTATCACTTGCTGGGTGCGCCGATACGGGCTATCAAAGCTCGTATATCATTTCTCATACTGATCATACCGAAGAAGAAGCAGCTCCATAAAGCTCCTTGCAATCTTTTTTGGTCCAGGCCTTGGTTAGAAGATCCATTTTTTTATTGGAGATTCCACCGAGGAACTCAATCGACCCTAAAAGTCTTGCTCGGCATCGGTCTTTTGCTAAGAGTTCAAATGAATCATAGAGCGGAGGGCCTTGATGTTTGCCGATAATTGCAGCATAGAGGAGCGGGATCAGCACTTTTTTGTGGTTAGCTCCAAAAGCTTCAGCGACTTCTTTAGAGGCATTTTCAATGCCTGTGCGGCCCCAATTTTCTTGCTCGTCCAAACTCCAGATAATTGTCTGTAAAATGAATGCGGCTTTTTCAGGAGCAAGTCCGCCGGGTGCGAAAATCACTGGCGTGTAAGCGAGATGGTTGACGAAGAAGCAGGAGCAAAGCTCCATGAACTCCCCGAAGGTTTTGATGCGGGTATGGCAGAGAGGCATCAGCTTTGCCATGAAGGCATCGTTAAATCCCCACGCGCGGATTCTTTCCCAGAGCTTGTTTTCTGGAACGTTGTTGATGAGGTATTGCTGGTTGAGCCAATCGAGTTTTTGCACATCGAAGAAAGCTCCGGAAACGCCGATGCGCTTCGGATCGAATTCTTTGACGATCTCAGAGACTGAATAGATCTCTTTATCGCCTGGCATGCTGTAGCCCATGAGGGTCATAAAATTGAGGAAGGCCTCGGGGAGATATCCGCTATCGCGATAGAAGAAGATTGAAGTTGGATTGCGCCGTTTGGAAAGTTTTTTCCCGTCTTTGCCAAGGAGTAGCGGCATGTGCATGTAGACTGGAGGTGTCCACCCGAAACTTTCGTAAAGAAGGATATGCTTTGGTGTTGAACTGATCCACTCATCACCACGGATGACGTGAGAGATTTCCATCAGATGGTCGTCGACCACGTTGGCTAAATGGTACGTAGGGAAACCGTCAGATTTTAAGAGCACTTGGTCGTCAATATCTGCCCATGGAGAAGTGATACGGCCTTTAATGCCATCCTCGAAAACGCATTCTCCTGTTAGGGGGACTTTCAGGCGGATAACAAATGGCTGTCCTGCTTTTTCTCTTTCGGCAACTTCTTGAGGGCTTAAGTTGCGGTAGCGTCTATCGTAGCCAACGCGTTTGCCCATTTTCATGCTCATCTCGCGCATTTCAGCGAGTTCTTCGGGTGTTGCAAAACATTTGTAGGCTTTGCCATTGTCAAGAAGCTGCTGACAGTATTTTTGGTAAATTTCGGTTCTTTCCGATTGACGGTATGGACCAAACGGTCCTCCGACATCCGGACCTTCATCCCAGGTAATTCCTGCCCAATGAAGAGCATCGAAGATGCTTTTTTCGTATTC
>CAZFXE010000068.1:0-7765 GCA_964522945.1 uncultured bacterium | reverse complement strand
AATATGTCTAAAAATTTTTGTGCATTTGTAGCAAGATTGAGTACACAAATCATCCGATCGGACGTTGCAGACACTCTCTTAGAGGCTTCCAGTGATTCACAATTTCTAGTATAGTGGTTGCCATGACCTCCTACTCAGTCCTTGCATACTATTATTTTACATCGCTCGAAAACCCTGCTCTTGAGGTGCTTCGGCATAAAGAATTCTTTTCAAGTCGCGATATTAAAGGAAGGATTTACATCTCCCATGACGGCATTAATGGCCAGATGAGCGCAAATCCTGCTGCCGCAGACGAATATATGGCCTGGCTCTCCTCCGATCCCCGGTTTAAAGACATCGAATTTAAGATCCATACTTATCCTGAACACTGCTTTCCAAGAGCCACCGTTAAGACCCGGCCCCAGCTCGTTGCCATGGATGTTCCCGTTGATATGGGCAAAACAGGGGTTCATTTGAATGCCCAGGAGTGGCAGGAGATGCTTGAGAAAAAAGATGACCAGACTCTGCTTCTCGATGTCAGGAATGATTACGAATGGGAGCTTGGCCATTTTGAAGGAGCTGAACTTCCGACTCTGGAGCAATTTAGAGAATTTCCAAAATATGCCAAAAAACTCAAAGAAAAGTGCGATCCCCAAAAAACCAAGGTCATGATGTACTGCACGGGAGGAATCCGGTGCGAGGTCTATTCCGCGCTACTTAAAGAAGAGGGATTTAACGATGTCTACCAACTTCAAGGTGGGATTATTAAGTACGGCCTGAAGGCGGGCTCTAAATACTGGAAAGGAAAGCTTTTTGTCTTTGATGACCGGCTAGCCGTGCCAATCAGTGAAAAAGAGCCTGCTGAAGTGATCAGCAGCTGCAAACACTGCGGGGCAAAATCCGATCTCTATTTCAATTGCGCCAATATGGACTGCAATGAACTTTATCTCTCATGCCTTCCGTGTGCAGAAAAAACCAAAGGGTGTTGCTGTTCATCTTGTGAAGTAGCGCCGCGGGTGCGGCCTTTTCAGCTTACAGAAAGGCCTAAGCCTTTCAGAAGGCTTTCACACTTGTTTAATGAAGCGAATTAATTCTAGAATTTTGGCTTGAGTCTCATTCCGAACGACTGTTAGACCCGGTTTGATGCCGATTTCAGAGAGCTCAAAGGCTTTCATTGTATTGCAAATCCGTCCGTCGAGACGGACACCAAGGCCTCGGATCCCCAGCATATTTCCCCAGTCACTAAACATCTCCAAAGTCAGCTCGCAAGCTGTGATCAGAAAGACCATATCACTTGCTTTGTAGGTCTCTAGAAGCTTAAAAAACTGCTCTCCGATGTAATGGACAGTGGGAATGAAAAAAACTTTGGTATTTTCTGAAGGTAGAGCATGGACCGACTTTCCAATGAAGCACTGGCCGCAGACGGGATGGTTTTCATCATGGATGCATTGATCGGTAAAACGTCCGGAGGGGCATTCTAGAGGCTTATGGCAATACGAATACCCCACAACGACAAGCGGAGCATTAAGAGATTTTTGAAATTCATCGATGGAATCGAAGTTATAGAGAAAAAAATCGCCCTCTCGCTTGAACGGCTTTTTCTGTGCATACGATTTAAGGATATTCCACGTATACTGGAGAGGATGTTTCCAAAAGTACCGTTTAAAAATATGATTTTTATCATGACGCAGCAGATAGACCAGGCTTTTCCAACGCAAGAACTTAGAAGTTTCTTTGGTAATGCCGGGGATTTCAGGGAGATGCTGCAGGGTTTTAAGCGGATGGGTTTTTGCCAACTGCTCAGCACGAATGTCCCAAATCTTTAATTTATCGCTCATGAAGACAGATTGTACCGAAGAAGAGATTTTCCGCAGCAGCTCTAAAGAAGAATTGAAAAGGCTGGCTGCCAAAGGCCAGCTTGCATGGAACGGCAAAAAAGTCGTTTTAGACCCTTTTACAGGGTTGGAGTTTTTCTATCTCATCGAAGCCATTGATGAGAGCTTTTTAGTTACAGCCAAGATCAAAGCAGGCGCTCGGGAAGAAGATCTTTCTACCTGCGAGGCTGTTTTTGCGGGTGGCGCCCTGCAGCATCAGATCTTCCGTTTTTGGAAAGAAGAGATCGATCCTTGCTGGCTAAAATCTCAAAAGCTTTCGCTAATAGAGCTCAAAACACTGGTTGAAGATCCCGATGTTCCTCCTCTTGTCTGGAAATGTCCCATTCCAAGATGGAAACCCGAACCGCTCCCCATCTTAAAACTTAAATGTAGGACAGGAGCATTTGCCGATCTCTGGATGGACTACGGCCCTTTTGGAAAGACGGAAGCTAGCAACTCTGTAGAAGAATTGTTTTGGGAAAAAGATCTTTTAGAAACGGATTTCATGAAAAAAAATGTCGAGGGATCTCACTACTATTGTCCGATGGACAAAGTGGTCAAGAGTCTGATTTTTCTTCTCGATATTGGCTGGACAATAGTAGATGCACAGGGAAAAAAAGTGGTGCGGCAAGGAGCTGCTGTTTTAGAAACGAGCTCACAAGCGGATCATATTTTGGTGAAAGGGAAAGTCTCTTATGGTCAGCACGAAACAGATATTAAAAATGTGATAGGAGCATTCACTCGTCGGGACCGTTTTGTGAATTTGAGCAGCTCCGAAATTGGTCTGTTGGAATTTCCTCAAGAATGGGCAGCGCTTGCTGACGAAGAGATTGTTGCAGAGGGGATTTCTGTTAAACGGCACCATGTCGGTTTGCTAGAGAGCATCGTGCCGATTCCTCCCGAGTACAATTTGGCAAACTGGGAAGAAGCTGCTCCGATGAAGAACTTCCAGGGAGAGCTTTTTGATTATCAGAAAAGCGGTCTCCAGTGGCTTTCGTATCTTTACCGCTCGAAATTTTCTGGTCTTTTAGCTGATGAGATGGGTCTCGGTAAGACTATTCAGGTGATGGCGTTTTTATCGACGTTGGAACTTACCGCCCCAGTTTTGATCGTCATGCCTGTTTCTCTTTTGTTTCACTGGAAAAGAGAGTTTGAAAAATTCGTGCCATCGATGAATGTTTATCTGCATCGAGGCCAAGAGAGTCTTCAAGACATCGAAGAACTCAAAAAACAGCAAGTGATTTTAACTTCCTATGCTCAGCTTCGCATTGATCGGACTTTGTGGGAGTCTCTTGATTTTGAAGCGATTATTTTGGATGAAGCACAAGCTATCAAAAATCCCGATTCGTTAACATCGCAGATTAGTTGTCGATTACGGAGTAGATTTAAGCTTGCAATGACAGGAACGCCCATTGAAAACCGGTATGAAGACCTTTGGTCGTTGTTTAGATTTTTGATGCCAGAGCTTTTAGGAGAAAAAAAAGAGTCTCCGGTGTTTGAAAGGGTCAGAAAAAAGATCCGTCCATTTACGTTAAGAAGAACAAAGCAGGAAGTGGCTCTGCAGCTTCCAGAAAAACAAGAGCAGATTGTCTGGGTCAATTGGGAAGAAGATCAGAGGGCTTTCTACGATCAATACCTCAAAGAAAAGCGGTCTGTTTTGGTCCAAAAAGTCACAGCGCATGGGCTTTCTTCTCAGAAGATGGAGATATTAGAGCTGATCTTAAGGCTGCGGCAAATCTGCTGCCATCCCCAGCTTGTGGGCCATGCAGAAGAGAGTGCGAAATTTCAAACGGTCTGCAACGACCTGGAAGAAGCCATCGCTACAGGCCACAAGGTGTTACTCTATAGTCAATTTACATCGGTTTTGGGGCTGTTTAAAGCATGGATGGAAGAAAAAGGATACCCCTTTGCCTATCTTGACGGGCAGACGAAAGATCGGGAAGAGGCTGTAAACGCATTTCAAACAGATCCAAAAATCCAGGTCTTTTTGATGAGCCTTAAAGCTGGGGGAGTGGGTTTAAATCTCCAGGCTGCTGATTATGTATTTCTCTACGATCCGTGGTGGAATGAAGCCGTAGAAAGGCAAGCTATTGACAGGGCGCACCGGATGGGGCAGAAAAACACAGTGATCGCTCGGAAGTATTTGGTTGCGATGAGTATTGAAGAAAAAATCCTAAAACTGCAGGGGCAAAAAACATCACTTTCTCAGAATTTACTCGAATTTGAAGGTGAGGTAGGGCCGATCGGTTTAGAAGAGCTTTATGCTCTGCTAGAAGTTACTTAGGCAGATTGCACTCGATGAGGTCAACGAAGTTTTGTGCAGACACAGGTTGCTGTCCGGAAACGTAACAGTAGCTACCTTGCATAATGACTATACCATCGTTCCGACCTTCAACCATACCTAACAATTCTGCTGAGGACCAAGTCCAATTAAGATTGAGAGATCCAGGTTGGAAAGAGGTGTTTCCTTTATCGAATTTTCCTTTGACTTGCTTTGCAATGCTGAGAATAGCTCCTTGAGCTTTAGTTAACAGCCCAGAGGACAGATCGACGGGGAGTTTATTCAGCTTAATATCTCTCTTTTGGGGAAAATTCAGAGTAAATTCAAGCGTATTTTCATCGAACTGGCAAGAGTCCATATTTCCAAAGATTCTATTCATCAAATAATTGCCGAAGAACTCCTCTTCGCTTTCTGCTGAACGTTTGACCATGGTGTTAATAAATTGAGCCTGCATTGTCGTGGAGATCAGTTGTTCTTCAAGTGAAAGTTCTTTTCTAGGGGGAATGACAACTACAGGTGTGGTAGATATTGCAGTTGTAGTTTCTGTTGATTGGGGTATAGCAAGTGGCTTAGCAACAATGTCAACCGGAACGGATGTTTGCAATTCTAATTTTTCTGCTTTAGATTGAGCTGGCCCCTCGGGTTGGGGTGTGGGAATAGATTTTAAGAATAACGCTGCTGTTTGGTCTGAGACTTTGTTTAAATGGATTACAACATCGAGAGACTCAAGTGTTAGACGTTTTTGCCCTAGATCAGTTTGGGTAAATCTGATGGAAAAAGCGCTTAAGCCTGTGATGACTTCCTTATACTTAGGGGCATTTTCTGCGATGAGCTTCTTGAAAATATTCGAAACGGCAATGGAGATCTCTTTACGGTTTCCATCTACGGAAGTATTGTCATGCAATGCTTCTATGCAGCTCAGGGGTGAGTCAGGTTCTTTTCTGAAGATAAATGTAATATCGTTTGATGTCATAGTATTATCAATTGTTAATAAATTTATAATTATTATAACATAAATATTATAATATTTACATTATAAAAACATTTTTAATTATGTTGTTTTTATTCTATAAGTTGTTGAACTACAGCATGTAAGGTGATTGGGCTTTAGCTTTGTAAGTTTCTGATAGTTAAGGGGTTGAGAAAGAGAACTAAACACCGCTTAAAGAATACTCAAACTGAGCGTGTCCCTTTGTAAGGTCCATGATCGTCATCGAGGCTTTAATGCCGCCGTAGCTCACGGCCCCATCGTTGATGCTGAAAAACGCATCGAATCTCAATCCACCCTCTTTCGTTAAACGAATGCTAGGTAGACTCAACCCGGATTCTAGTTTCACAGAGATTCCAAGAGAGGGGTTAGCAAAGATTCCATTCAAACGGGTGTGAAGCATTTGACCTAGGCCTTCATGGAAAGAGCATGAAACTCTCCAGGCAGCTTCTTCTGAAAGGCTGAATTGCTTGTGTAGGAAAGATACAATAGATGTGTGCGCTGAAGCTAAAGGCTCAGGTTTAAGAAGGAGTTCGCCAATCGAGATATCCATCATTTTTGCAGCAGCTGAGATTTTTTGTTGGATCGCTGCATCTTTGCGGTTTCCTTTGGGATAAAACTTTTGGGCTAGCTTTTGGATCAAGTTGTCCCTATGCAGTGGGATTTGAATAGGCCGGTGGTTTTCTAAGAATACCCGGTATTCTTCAAGGGTTCTTGAGGTCGCGTTATTAGGGTAAATGGTTTGTTTTAGAGGTTTGTCAACAGTGTAAGAAGCGGCCTTTATAGGTTTGCCAAATACCGCTGTTTCTGGAAGTCGTATTTTTTCATGGGCATCATTGATAAAAGGAATGACGCGTTCAAGCAGAATCAATCTGCTCTTAACAATAGGGGCTTTTTGTAGAATAAAGGGCCTTGCCAGCACGTGAGTGAGGACAGAGGTCAAGTTTTCATGGTTGATTTGGCCGGTGATGTAGAGAAAATGGAGTTTCAAGATTGTCTTGATGACGTTGCCTCGGTCTTTATCATCTTTACAGAGAGCTTCTAAGATTTTGATATCCATCTTCCAGCAGATAAATAGAAGGATATGGACGTAAGAGAGGATAAGAAATGCTTGATGCTCCTCTTGCGTCTTGATGTCTTGCTTGTCTGAGAAATATATCTGTTGAACTTCATTGAGAAGAGAATCGATGTTGTCTTCTAGCTTGGAGGCAACGCGCAGTTTTTGTGGTATGCAAAAACCAGTTTTTGCCAGTTGATCTTCCATTTGTGCAACTTCATCGGCACCGCTAAGGGGGCTCAATAATTGTGTTTTAAGCCGTTTCTTCAAACTCTCCATGGATTCTGTTTGGCCTTTAAACTCATCATGACGTTCGAAAAACGTTCCATCTAAATTCAAGGCAATTGGAAAGAAGTTCTTATGTTCATTTAATTTTAGCCTTGCTTTCACTCGGCCGCTTTCGTCGCCAAATCGTTTCTTTTGTCCATTCTCTAAAATGACGTGAAGAATGGTTTCATTTTTTTCTTCAGCCCCTTCGATGAAAGCGATATAGTGGTCGTTGATCACGGGTGGGCTTGTAAAAGGATTGGTATCCCCAATCCAATCACCGACATAAGGAATATGGCTAAGAGCGCCGGCTGCCAAATCAAACATCAATCCATATGGGTCGTGCTGCTCTACTGGCGTACCATGCCACAACATGAGCGTGGATCTATCATTAACGGTGATTTGACCGTCCCGATAAGGAATATTGCTTGTTTTTAGAAGGGGGGCGAAATTCCAATTAATGGTTCCCTTTAACATATGCTTCTTGCAAGCAATCGGATTCATCGCGGTCGATCCAAGGGGATTCTTTACTATTATCGCACGATCTTTAAATTCTGCTAGGAAAGTATCAATTGTCAGGATTGGGGGAAGCGGTTTTCCGCTGGCGATTTCGATGAGCTGACGGCAATAAGGATATAACTCGATGCCTGTAAAAAGCTTATGGGCGAGCTCTCTGACAAATTTTAGCTGATCTGGAAATTTCTCTTGAGCGGTTTGGATACCAAGCAGCTGCTGCATCTTGCACAAGCATTCTAACATTTTTCTGTATTGTTTATCAGGAGTCTCGAAATGGGTTGGCTCCAGCAAAGCCTCAATAAGAGAATTCCAAGTCGTTCTTATCTCAAGATCGGTCGGGGAGTTTGTTAGTTTCTCGATATTTTTACTGCGAGTAAATTGCTCTAATTGTTCTTGGATGAGACGGTATTTTGTCCATTTTGTGAAATGACGCCCTGGAGAGAAAACGTACGTCAAAGCTTCTACAAGCCTTGAGACCATATAAGTCAAAGCTTCCACAATCCATTCCACCGTTGACTTCTGGGGTGTGTGAATAACATTTAAGAATGAAGCTGCTGTTTGTTCAGAGATTTTATTTAAATGGATAACAACATCGTCAGACTCAATTTTTAGACTGTTTTGGCCTGAATTAGGATAAATAAAAGTGACCGAAAAAGAGTCTAAACTTTGGATGGCGGCTTGGTACTTAAGGGGATTTTGTGAGATGAGGGTATCAAAAATATTCGAAACGGTAGTGGTGATCTTGTTAAATTCTACAGCTATGGGGGTAGCGCCATGCACTGCACTTAAGACGCGCAGGTTCG
>CAZFXE010000067.1:0-7767 GCA_964522945.1 uncultured bacterium | reverse complement strand
CGGACGATCTTATCGCCTTTCGAAGGATCCGCTTTAATTGAAGCTCTGACTTTCATAGACCATAATCCTTAATCTAAATTTGTAGCAACTATTGTAGTGATGACAGATATTTCTATGCAACAAAAACCTATTTACGTTTACCAGGGAGGAATTTATGCTCGTTTACAGGTTTTCCTTGAGGGATTTAACCGGTTCGAGTAACATATCCCTTTCGAGAAAAGATTATGAAAAGAACATACCAACCTAGCAAAAGAAAACGTTCAAAGACATGCGGCTTTCGCAAGCGAATGAAAACCGCCAAGGGACGTCAAATTGTCAATCGACGACGAAGCTCCGGACGGAAGAAATTGTCAGCGTAAAGCTGCAATTTCCCAAGTCTAGTAGGCTCCGATCCCGAGACGAGTTTCGACGTGTCAAAAAATACGGTAAAAGAATTACCGGGCGTACGGTCATATTTGATGTTTTGACTGAAAAATTTCCTTACCGTCTTTTAGGCGTTACAGTCTCTAAACGGTTTGGCAACGCCGTGGCAAGAAACCGCTTTAAACGACTGATCCGCGAGGCTTTCCGCATTCAGCAACACCTTCTTCCTCCTGGCCTTGTTATCAATGCCTCGCCTCGAACCAATGCCTCTATGCCAACGTTTCAAGAAATTTTAGAAGACTTTACACTCCTCTATGCTAAATGATCAGCAAAAAAAAGCCATCCATACGACTGAAGGACGAGTACTCATCCTTGCAGGAGCCGGCAGCGGCAAAACCAGCGTCCTCACTCATCGCATTGCCCATCTCATTAAAAATTTAAATACACCTCCTGCCTCCATCTTAGGTCTGACTTTTACTAATAAAGCCGCCGCTGAAATGCGCAAACGGGTCGCCGATATGATCGATCCAGCCCTGGCAAAACAGGTTACTCTTTGCACCTT
The DNA here is from genome assembly GCA_964522945.1 of uncultured bacterium. Classification (GTDB taxonomy): domain Bacteria; phylum Chlamydiota; class Chlamydiia; order Chlamydiales; family Rhabdochlamydiaceae; genus PALSA-1444. The sequence goes on along the minus strand of CAZFXE010000067.1, from coordinate 6,842 downwards.
TCATAGCTTTTGCATGCAGATTCTCAGGAAAGAGATTCATAAACTTGGCTACACCCGGGACTTTAGCATCTACGATGAGAGGGACGTCCGCCGTCTTTTAAACAACCTGGTCAGGGAAGAATTGGGCGTCGAAGGCGACCTCCCCTCCTTAGATCCCACCTATGAGGCCATTTCGCTGGCCAAAAATAAGGCCCAAACTCCTGAAGAAATGAAGGGCGATAACATGTCCAAACAGCTCTTCAGCCGCCTTCAAACCCTCATGCGGGCCTATAATGCGGTCGATTTTGACAATCTCCTCTGCCTAACGCTCCAGCTTTTTGAAGAACATCCTGACATCTTGGCTAAATACCAGACCAGATTCCGCTACATCATGATCGATGAATATCAAGACACCAACCCGATCCAATACCGACTCGCTAAACTCCTCAGCGCCTCTCACAATAACCTCTGCGTTGTGGGAGACGACGATCAATCGATCTATGGATGGCGCGGTGCCGAAATCAAAAACATCCTCCAGTTTGAATCGGAAACAATCATCAAACTCGAACAAAACTACCGCTCCACACCTACGATCTTAGCAGCTGCAAATACCGTTATCCGCCACAACCAAATACGGCACGTCAAAGAACTTTGGAGCTCTAAAGAAGCCGGCGATCTCGTTGAAGTTTTCAATGCCCCGAATGATCTCGATGAAGCCTCCGCTGTTGTCCTCCGGATGATCGCCTACAACAAGAACTACAAGATCCCTTGGAAAGAGATGGCTGTCCTCTATCGGTCTAATCTTTTAGCCCGCCCCATTGAACTGGCCCTCATGCAGGCTTCTTGGCAAGCTCCCAGCGATAAAGAGACAGAATGGCGCCGCGGCATCCCATATGAGACCTTCGGAGGCACTGAATTTACTGAACGGGCTGAAATCAAAGACCTCGCTGCGTATCTTCGTGTGATCGTCAATCCCCTCGACCAAGAAGCGATCTTACGGATCATCAACGTCCCTCGCCGGGGAATCTCCGATCAGGCTCTTGACAAAGTGACACAGAAAAATCGGGATCAAAAAATCCCTCTTTGGAAAGCCCTCCAAGAAGTGAATGAACTCGATGGCCTTTCCGACCGCGCTTTAAAAGGAATCCGGCATTTCATCGAGATCATCGAAAAAGGACGCGAAAAGTTTGCCCATCCTCCTTTTGATACAGGCCTCCGGTGGCTCCTAGAAACCATCAACTATAAAAAAGCGATCGAAGAAGAAGTCAAAAGCGATAAAGCCCGCACATATAAAATGGAAAACGTCGAAGCGTTTGTCCAAACCTCAAAAAACTTTACCGATCTGCAAGAATTCCTAGGAACGATGGCGTTAGACGATCAGCAATTTACTCACCGGGATGAAACCCGGGATAATAAGGTTAGCCTCATGACATTCCACAGCGCTAAGGGCCTCGAATTTACTGTCTGTTTCCTAGTAGGTCTTGAAGATCAGATCATGCCGCATGAAAAAAGCATGGCAGAAGGCGGCCTTGAAGAAGAGCGCCGTCTCATGTACGTCGCCATGACCCGCGCGAAGAAAAACCTCATCCTCTCTATGGCCCGCCAAAGAAAGCGGTACGGCAAAGACGTCAATATGAACCCCTCTCGTTTTCTCTTTGAGATCCCCAAAGAACTTATCAAAGTCACCTCTTGGAAGGGATAATCTATGAAAATATTATTACTCACCGCTCTTTTGCTATGTCTAAATTTAAGGGCTGAGCTGATTAAGTCATTCGAGACTGACGACTGCTGGATCTCCATCATAGAAAATCCTGAAGGCAAACAAAGCATTGTCAAACAAATTAAAGAGCCCTCAGCAGATGAACAATTTCTTCTGGTTATCGATGCAGTTGCTTGCTCGATTGCAGAATCTCTGGAAATCCCCGTTAACAAAGTCACCCTGATTTCACCTGATGTTTCCTTTGAGGGAAAAACATTCCCTGACCGTCCTGCTTCCCTGCATACGCTTGCACCGGGGATCTCCGCTGAAGAAAAACTCCCTTGGCCTGACTTTAACCTCCATCAAAAGCTGAGAAAAAAAGATTCTTGGAGCTGGAAAAAATGGGGACCTCTAACCGATGAAGAAACTGGACTTACACCGGATGTCATTCATCACATGTCGTTGGATCCCATTCTTGCTGTAATGGCTGCCTTAGACACCTACACCGGCAATGCCGACCGCAGCAACCCAAACATTTTTTATGATGAAAGGACCAATTCCTTTTGTGGAATCGATATGGCAGCAGCCTTTAATTCTCTCTTGGCAAAAGCAGCCTGTTTTCAGATCGACCGGATCATTAATGGAGAATTCGTTCCTGATCAGCTAGAGATTGTTGCACTCAATCGATATCGCCTGGCATTGAATGCCCTCATTCAAAAATATCACCCTGAAGCCACCTGCGAGCTGTTAGACAGGTATGCCATGCAAGCGGGATTCTACCCAGACTCTGTTCTCTATACGCAAGACGTTCAAGATCGGATCCAATACCATAAGAAAATGATCCGCCAGAACTATAAGGATAGCCTTTCTCTACTCAATAAGATGAACTCCATTGAGTTCATGGCTATTTTAGGTTCTTTTTAAAGAAAAAATTACTATTTTACATTATTTTCTAACCTGAGGTATCCTATATGGCCATGGATCGAAGAACTGAAATTAAATATTTGTTTCTGATCATTGTTGTGTTCATTGCAGCTTGCATTGAAACCGATATCTATTTGCCCGCTTTCCCCGACATGATGGCGTGGTTTTCTGTTTCTGAAAGCGCCATTCAAGGTCTTTTGACCTGGAACTTTGTCGGCATCTGCGTCTCCGGTCCTTTTTATGGGCCGCTTTCGGACGCTTACGGGCGAAAAAAACCGCTTATGGCTGCATTAGCAATATTTCTCCTTGGAAGCATCGTCGCTCTATTTTCTCAGAACATCGATCAAATGCTCTGGGGAAGGATACTACAAGGGCTTGGCAGCGGAGGCTGCTTTACTTTGGGAACAGCAATTATCTTTGATTCCTTCCAAAAAGAACGGGCGATTGCTGCCATGAACAATCTGAGTACGATTATTCCCTTAATCATGGCTGCTGCTCCGATGATCGGAGGATATCTCAATAATGGCTACGGGTTCAGATCGAACTTCTTAGCAATTGTTCTTTTCGTTCTCTTGAGCTTTATCGTCTGCCTCTTTTTCTTCAAAGAAACACTTCCTGCTGAGAACAGAGTGCCGATGCGCATGAAGACTATTTTGAAAGACTTTAAGCGAGCTTTTACGAGTCTGCCGTTTTGGCAGCTGACAGCCGCGACAAGTCTTCTATTTGCCGGCTATATCGCATTCCTTTCTGGAACCTCGATTCTCTTCGTTGTTGAACTCGGAATGAGCAAAGCGATATTCCCCTTCATTCAAGGAACTATTTTAGGCGGCTGGGTCGCTGGAAGCCTAGCGATCAACCGTTCTATTAAGAAATGGGGAATCCCAAAAATCAAGCGCGCCGGGATCTTCTCCTGTGTTGCAGGAACAATTATTCTTACTCTTGCAACCATCCTAACTCCTCGCGATCCTTACTTCCTGACCCTTGGGATGGTGATTTATGCCTTCGGAGCCAACTGGATCGTTGGACTCTACTTCCCTGAAAGCATGGAGATTCTCCCTGACATCAAAGGGATCACTGCAAGTCTTCTGACTAGCGCTCGTCTGTTTATCTCAGCCCTCGTTATAGGACTGTCCGGCATGGTCTACAACGCCACGATCTATCCTCTTTCTGTGATCGTCCTAGGGACGACAGTACTGATCTTGCCAACTCTGTTTTTCTACGAAAAACGGAAAAATGCTGCTGTTACGCTAAAGAGCTAGTCTGTTTTCTCTTTTGGTAGGCACTCCAGCACATCTCTAAAATGATACTGACACAGATGACAAACGTCGCTATTCCCAAGAGAAAAAAAGCATCGCTTTGCGCAGTCGCATGCGACTGGGTCAGGACGTTAGCCCGGATGATTGACTCAGCTAAATGAGGAGCTTCCGCAGGAGTTGCTCCGGTATTGTGGATGAGGTGAGATTGCAGATTCCGAAAAACGGTTTGAAAAGCCGGCGAGGCGGTGTCGACTTGCGCTCCAAACATCTCATTGTGGAACTCCTGCCTTTCAATCGTGATCACCTGGGCACTGAGCGATCCTAGCGTTCCACCCATCTGACGAGCAAAGGTAATGAAAATCGAAGCAGCTCCTCCTAAGGCGGGAGTGATATCCGACATCGCATAGGCCGTTGCTGGCCCAAGAGCCAGGCCTATTCCGACCATCCGGAGGTTCCACATCCAGAGCATCTGCAGGTGGCTGCTATAGATTGTAATATTGGGATTGATCAAACAGCTAATGGTGATCAGAGCCATCCCTATGAGCGCCAAAATCCGGATGTTGAAAAACTTTGTTAGATACGCTGCACAGGCGCTGACAATTCCCAAAGTAAGCCCTAATGAGTGGAGATAATGCCCAATCATGTGTTTGGCATAGTGAAGATCGTAGTCTAAAAAGATCACCGATAAAATCTGTGTTATATAAAGAGGGGCTCCGACGAAAAAAATCGTGATACAGCCGAGTAAAAAAGACCGGTTCTTAAACAGGGAGAAGACAATCAGCGGGTTGGGATTTTTCAGCTCGAGAGGAATCAAGATTGCAAGACTGAGCACTGACAAAATACAGCAGGTGATGATAAACGGCGATGTCCACCCCTCCGTATTCCAATCTGCTTTTGCACTGACTAAGATCAGTAAAAGCGTAGAAACAAAGAAAATAAAAGCGACATATCCCCAGGTATCGAATTTATGGATATTTTGCGGCTCTGTCTCTTTATGTAAAAGCGCCGTGGCAAGAAGTGATAGCAGGCCTAAGAGAAAACAGAAAAAAAATGAAGACTGCCAGGAGATATACTGCACGCAATATCCTCCCACGATATACCCCAGAAAACTGCCGATCCCGAAACCAAGACCGACATAAAGCGCCAGTGGCAGAGTGAGTTTTTCTTTAGGAAATATCTGTGCGATGATCGCGATACTCAATGGGAACAAAGCTCCAGCTCCGGCACCAGCTATCGCTCGGGAAATGAGCAGCGACCAAAAATCAATAGCCAGACTATTTAAAAGAGATCCAAAAACAAAGATTCCCAATCCCCAAAAGAAAATGATCTTATAGCCATACCGGAGGGCTAAGTAAATCCCCAAAGGCAAAATGATGCCAAGCATCATGATGAAGCTAACAGAAATCCAGCGAATGTCATCATTGCTCATTTGAAGAGCGCCTTGGACCGTCGAATCAGCGACATATCCTGCAGTCGCAGAAATCACCCCAATAACAGTAGCAAAGATGACATTGGCTAAAATCAGCCAGGGAAGAAACTTAGAAGAGGGATTGATGAATTGCGGAACCCGCCAATTCATTGTTTAACCTTGATCTTGACTTCTGCCGACATCCCCGGAAACAAATAGAGGCTGTCGTCTTCTTGAGGGATCGTGATCTTTAACGGAACTCTCTGGGCCACTTTTGTGTAATTTCCAGTCGCGTTGTCTTGTGGGATAAGAGAAAATTCAGAAGCTGCAGCTCCTTTGATGACAAAGATCTTTCCTTGAAATTTCTTATCAGGATAAGCATCGACGTGGATCTCGACCTCATTGCCGATTTTGACATTTTCCATTTTGGTCTCTTCAAGATTGGCAAGGACCCAGACATCTTTTAAATCATAGAGGGAAAACATCGCCTGGCCCGCTGCCATGACATCGCCTTCATACACCCACCGTTTGACAATCTTGCCATCGATATGAGCATAGACCTTGGTATGGGTCAAGATAGCCTCTATAACTCCGAGTTGAGTGATAGCATGTTCTAGGTCGGCTTTTGTCATTTCTAGCTTGGATTTAGCAATCGCAAAGTTTTTCTGCGCATGGTCCAGCTGCTGAGCAGATGTGACGCCTTCTTGAAAACCTTTGACTGCTCTTTCGAAATCGTTACGCACTTTTTCAAAATGAAATTCCTCTAACATCACGGAGGCGCGTAGTGAGAGAATCTTAGCTTCAGCTTCAATCTTTTGCGACTGAGGGATCGTATCGTCCATATCAGCAATCAGATCGCCTGTTTTGACAAAGTCTCCTTCATCGACATAGAGCTTCGTCAAACGCGCTGAGATATCCGAGCTGACGGTGACTTTAAAACCATCAATGATCGCATCGTTGGTCCCGACATAGGGACGGAAGTAGGTAAACCAAACCACACCAATAGCTGCTAAGCAAACGATCCCAACGAGAATATACAACGGGATTTTTTTCACTATTTGGACTCCCCTTCTTTTGTTTGGCCGCTGGCATGCAGCAATGCATAGTACGATGACAAAAGATCGAACCGACCCTCATCTTGTGCAGTTTTAGCCCGGATCAAGCCATCGACGGAAATAAGGTAGTCATAAATCGTTGTAAACCCAATGTCAAGCTGGCTTTTAGCTTGCTCCAATGTCTCTTGGGCTAATTTGAAATTGGCTGTAGAGGTGACATATTGCGCTAATGCTTTTTGCATGCTATAGAGCTGCTCACGTACATTGGTGTGGGCAGCCTGAGTCACTTTTTTTGCTGTGTATCTCACAGCTCGAGATTCAGCTTGAGCTTGTCTGATTCTTCGCTCTCTTCCTGTTCCATCGAAAATTGTCCAGTTGATCGAAAACCCGACAGCCCATTGAAAGATCTGGTTATCGAACTGAGTCGACGGTCGATACAAATAGGGAGTCATCGCACCCCCATAGTTTCCAATGAGAGAGACTGTCGGCCAATATTCACCTCGCTTAAGTTTGACAGTTTC
>CAZFXE010000066.1:0-7872 GCA_964522945.1 uncultured bacterium | reverse complement strand
TGCCATTCCAAAGGTGTGAAAGTCCATCTCAATGCCAGCGCCATGGTTGGCAAGCTCCCGATCTCTTTTGAAGAACTCGGTGTAGACTTCCTCACTTTTGACGGAGATAAAATCCATACTCCACAAGGGATCGGCGGACTGTTTCAGAAGACAAAACCTCATGAATCAAGCCATCATGTTGCAGCCCTTTCCGCTCTTTCTCTGGCGGTTGATGAAGAACTTCAACGGCTCGAACAGTTTGCAATGGAAACCGCACGCCTGCGAGATACATTCGAATCAGAACTAAAACACGCTCTTCCTGATAGTGTGGTCTTATTTCAAGAGGCTGACCGGCTTCCGCATGTCTCTTGCATTGCTTTTCCAGGCGTGATGGCAGAGGCTCTTCTTTTCAACCTGCATCGCCGCCAAGTTTTCGCAAGTATAGGCGGGGGACAATATCAAAAGCTCTCTTCTCAATTGAAAAATTGTTCAGTTGCCGAAGAACTTGCCCAATCTGCCTTAAGCTTTGCGATCTCCCATGAAACAACTGAAGACGATCTAGCGGATGCTTTAGATATCATCGTCTCGTCCGTCCGAAAACTTTCCACTCTAAGTGCGGCCCTATGAACAAAGACATCTTCTATCTTCCCTATCCCTGGGCGCACTACAGCAAAAAATTAGCGCAGAAAATTGAACATCCGCAATATGCTGGTTTTTTTGTTTCTGAAGATGTCATGGGGCGGGGTTTAAGGCTTGTGATTGCCCGCGAAGGAAGCATTGCCGCTGGCAATGCCCTTACACTTTATTGGCTCGTCGATGAGTCTGATGGGATCATCTCAGATATTCGATATCAAGTCTTTGGTTCTTCAGCTCTGATTGGAGCTTTAGAAGCTGCCTGCCAACTGCTCTTACGCAAAAATTACGAACAAGCCAAACGCGTCAGCGCTGATCTGATCGACCGGGAAGTGCGTGATAAAAATGACAAAGAGGCTTTTCCTCCTGAAGTCTATGGCCATCTCAATTTGGTCCTCAGCGCTATTGAAACTGCCGCGGAACAATGCACAGATATTCCATATGATGATGTCTATATCGATTCACCGATCCATCCCGACATCTCCGGCGGGCTTTATCCGAATTGGGAAACTTTACCAAAGCCAGAAAAAATCCGAGTGATTGAAGAGATCATCCAAAAAGAAATTCGCCCCTACATCGAGCTCGATGCCGGCGGCATCCAGATCATCGATCTGTCTGATCAGCATGAACTTACCATTGCTTATCAAGGCTCTTGCACATCTTGTCATTCAGCAACAGGCTCAACTCTTAATGCGATCCAGCAGATTCTACATGCACGGGTCCATCCCGATATCGTCGTGACTCCTGACCTTTCTTTTCTCAAACAAAACTAGTCATAATAAATTGACATTCAATTATAACCCGGATCAGGCGCTCTTGCAGATCTAAGATCTGTTTTTGATCCGTTGACTGAGGATTATGATTCTACCTTTATTACTCATGATTTTAGGGGCAGGCAGTTTAGAAACTGCGGAAGAAGACAACCCGTCATTGATTTTTCACAAACTGACCGAGCAATCTTTTTATTACTCTGCAGGAATGGCCCTAGAATCAGCTTCTCTTTTAGCCCGGTTTGGATGGGGTCTTTCCTATCTATCTCCGCAGGCAGGCATGATAAGTAAAGAATGTCTTTTTTTGAGCCAATTATGCGACAGTGCTGCTCAACATTTATTTGCGCAGATATCCAAAGGATCTTCTTCTTTTGGAAAAATTCCGTTTTCTCAATCATCATGGCATCTCAATAAAATGATGCTTTCTCAAGTCCCGGCTTCTTCTCAGGAAGACAAGCAGCTTCTTCATTTCCTGGAAAAAAGATGGCTTGCCAAATCAACAGGCTTTTTCTCATCGATGATTGATTGGTTTTGTCCTTGCTTTGGCATTTCAGTCCAGGTTCATCCAGAGACCACAGGATGCTGTTATGCAAGAAGTCCCTGGATTAAACTCTCCCAGACTTATATCAATAGGGTTGAGGATTGGAAACAGTCACTGCCTCATCCTCAAGAGTATCCCTTGATTTTGACCCGTCCTTTTGACATCCAAGGTTATCTTCCTTCGTGCGTTAGAGTTTCTCAAGACGAAACAATCCCAATGGTGGTTGAAAAAATTATTGCTTGCAACTCTTCTACGATTGTCGATTTAACTGGGGTGCTCATAGATAAAGATCAAGACAAGTGGCTCTCATCTTGGAACGATTATCGTGAGCAGTTTTCAAAGGCTTGTAAAAACCGTGGTTTAAACCTCAGCGGCATTCTTTGTATTCAACGGCTTGGCCAAGCATCGATAGGGGGTATTCGCTTGCTCCCACTGTCAACAGAAGCCGTTCATCGGCAGCATCAGTTTCTTTTAAATTGGGTTTCAAATTTTGGACTTTCAGCCAATTTCATCGAATTAGATCGATGGACTGCTACTCCTCAACAGTTTGCTAAAAACTTTGACCGTCATGTTCGAGCTCCCTCCAGGGAAGATTTTATCTCTTTTCTTCACTCATTTAATTGGACATCAGATCATCCTCAAAAAAATCTGATGATGCAAGGAACGCTGCAAGTGCTCAAAGGTCTTTTCGATAAGCTTTCTGAAGAAAAATGGAATGAAATTCTCCTCTCTCCAACCCGATCATCCGTGGTGCAGCTCTCTTTTTCAAGGATACAGGAGCAGCTTAGGCTCCTGTCAAAAGAGGAAATGTCTTTTTTCGATATGGCAGGCCATCTTGAAGAGATCCATGCCAGTTTTTCTTCTCTTCTTGAAATCTGTGAGCCCTTTAAATCTGCAGATTTTTCTTCCATCTATCGAGATGTTCTAACAACTGTTCCTCCTGGCCTTAAATCCTTGACCTCTTATGGGATTCATTCATCAGGGATGACAAGTGTAACCGGCATTTTTAAAGCTGTTCAAATGACTCTAGGTAAAACCCCTCATGTTCTCTATGGTGAAAATACTTACTACGAATGCATCAAAGCAGCACACCTCATTTCAAAAGCCTCTTCTATCGAGGAAGCAAGTGAAGAGGATTGGAAAGAAGTCGATCTGATTTTGGCTCAATTCAATCCTGTGTTGAAGAGGGTCGAATATCCAGTCACTGAATATAGAACTGAAAGAATTGCTGACGTTTTGCAAAAAGCGCTAACAGCCCGAGAAGGAAAGCCGTTAACCGTTGCTTTAGATTGTACTCTTGATTTCATAGACTCTCCAAAAGTAGCTCATTTGCTGACACAATTTCAAGAAGAGATCAAACAAGGCTCTCTTAACATTGTCTGTTACCGCAGCGGCCTTAAATTCGATCTCTTCGGCATGGACAACTATTGTGGTGCTCCGTTCTATATGATGCATGCACAAACTCCTGCTTGGGCAGCATTTGATGCTCTTTTGGCTGATCCTGTACTGCAGACCGACACTTTAAGTCTAAATTGGTTTTGTCTTGCCTATCAGAGCGCAGCTTCCCAATTAGAGCTTTATTGCAAACAGATTTTCGATAATACGAAGAGCCTTCTTGGCAAAGTTCCCCCTAGGCTTCTGAACCCAAATAGCCCTTATCGGATTATCCCTGTTGAAGAGGGAGCCGATCCTGCTTTCATCGATATTAAAGTCTCAGGACCCTTGCATGAAATGAGAGGATCTATGCTCGTAGGAGGATGCCTCTCTCTCAAATGTATGGAAGGGGGACAGCCTATCTTTTACCGTCCTAGCTTAGGATTATACCATCCGAACTTAACGATGATTTTTTGTGAAGAGAGAACCACGATTCGATTGACCTTGGGGCTTGACCCAGCGCAAATTGACTTGCTCGTTGATTGTTTAAAAATGGTCGATACGCTCAATGATTCTCTGTATCTGGCCACAATTAAAAAATGAATTGGAAAAGTTAAATTTCTACTTCACCGGACGTGAGTAGTTTGATTTCTCCTGAAGGCATCAGTAGCTGAAGGTGTCCATCTTTAGTCATCGAATGGCAGATGCCCTTAATCTCTTGAGCTCCATTGTGGATAGTGATCTCCTGTCCTTTATAGGCCAGCATCTTCTCAAACGGAGCTTGAAATGGCGCAAAGCCTGATTTCTTCAGCACTTCTAGATCTTGAAGAAAATGGTTCATGAGCAGTTCTGTCAATTCTTTGAGCTCCCATTTTTTTTGAGATAGTTGCAATAAAGATGTAGCTGGGACTCCGATCATTTCTAAAGAGGCAGTCGGCATATTGACATTGATGCCGATCCCAATGATGACGCCGATTTGCTGGCCTTGCGTGACCGTTTCAGTTAAAACCCCTGCAATTTTTCTTCCTTGGATGAGAATATCATTGGGCCATTTCAGTTCAGCCTCGAATCCAATGCCTCTTAGAACTTTAGCGCAAGCAAATGCCATGATCTGTCCAAGATTTGACAGATATCCAGATCCCAACGGCACAACTAAAAAGAGTGTCGCGTAGATGTTTTCACCGCGGGGAGAGACCCAATGCCGTTTAAATCTTCCACGGCCTGCCGTTTGCTCCTCCGCAGTTACGCAAGTTAAAGAGGAGAGTTCAGCGAGATGGGATTTGACCCAGTTATTCGTGGAATCGACAGAGTCAAGGTGAACATATTGAATTTTCATAGCTCCCCAATTATAGGTCCAATCCGTTATCCTTCAATAAATATGTGGGACTATAGATATTTAAGCCGGATCGACTACCGGACTGTGCCTTTGATTCTAGCGCTGATGTGGATCAGCATGATGGTCATCTCTTCGATGACCGGCACCGCGGATACCGATATTTTTTTGACAAAATCGGTCAAGATCCAGATCCAGTGGTTCATGATCGGCTGGGTTGTTTATTTCTTTTGTGTCGGCATGGATTATCGGAAGCTTAGGTCATGGTCGTGGGTTTTTTATGGAGTTATTCTACTATTGCTCGTGGGATTATTTTTCACCGCGCCGATTCAAAATGTCCATCGATGGTACAGAGTTCCATTTTTAGGAAGAGAGTTTCAGCCTTCTGAATATGCTAAGCTGATTGTCGTGATAGCGCTGAGCTGTTTTTTAGAGAGCAAAGGCAGGCGTGTCTCGAGTTGGGGCACCGCTTTTCAAGCGCTAGCGATCGTTTTTGTTCCTTTCATTCTTATTCTGAAACAGCCGGATCTCGGGACTGCTTTGGTGCTTTTTCCGATTGCCCTTGTGATGTTTTACATCGGGGGAATCAATAAGAAAGTTGTCACTGCGATGAGCGTTGTTGGTGTGGCAACTCTGTTATTTGTCGGGATGATGTTCACGGGAGTGATATCCCATGAGGGGCTCAGGCCTGTTGCAACAAAATTCTTGAAAGAATATCAGTATGAACGGCTAAATCCCCATACCTACCATCAGAAGGCCGCCCAGAATGCGATAGGCTTAGGTGGAGTAACCGGCACCGGATGGCATAAGAGTGAGTTTGCGGGCAGGGAATGGCTGCCGGCTGCTCATACCGACTCAGTCTTTGCAGCTTACGCTGAAGAATTTGGGCTTGTAGGAGTTTTTTTAATCCTGCTTTTCTTTTTCGGTTTGATTTATTTTAGTTTTCAAGTTACAGCTGGAGCTAAGGATACATTTGGCCGGCTTTTGTCGGCTGGGATAACCGTGTATTTAGCGGTGCATATCATCATGAATATTGGTATGATGTGTGGATTCTTGCCCATCACGGGGGTGCCTTTGATCCTTGTGACTTTTGGGGGTTCCTCTGTCGTATCGGCAATGATGGCGCTGGGGATTTTGCAAAGTATTTATAGCCGAAGGTTTATGTTTTAATGGAAAAACAACATCATTTTATTTTAAGTCCCAGCACCTGGCTTGGAGAAGGCAAAATCCTGCTCAATATGGTCGAGGAAGAACTCGCCTATTACACCAAGTGGAATGTCGCCCAAAAAGACAATTCTGGCAAAATCGAGTGCATTCAAGAGATCCAAGTGAAGGGTCTTTCCGACGTCATGCATAACCAATTCATGTTTTTTGATATGGCCCCGGGAAATTTTTCTATTGAGCTTGATAATCCAGCTCTTGGGAAAATCATAGGGAAAGGCCTCATCACTGACAAGGTGATCGCCTGGGAATTCCGTTCTCCTCAAATCGGTTTTGAAGGATTTGAAATGTATGAAAAACAAGCTGACGATGTATACTTAATGCATGCAGAATATGCTACAACTGATCAACTCCGCACCGTGATACGAGGAAAAGTATGGAAAGATCTCTCTTCCGAAAAATCGCCTTAACTTCAGCGCTTCTCCTATTAGCTGCTTGCGCTACTGGTGCTATCATGACCCGCAGCGACTTCGATAACATTCAGATGGGAACACCCGTTTCAGAAGTCGTCCAAAAATACGGCGATCCTGTGAAAGTCAAAGATAACAAGAACGGCACGGAGTCATACGAGTATATCGAAAGGCTTCCGATCGGAGAGCAGACCGTTCAAGAAAACAACTATTACCTCATCGTTCGAGATGGCAAAGTCGTTGGTAAACGGTACAACGAAGAGCTTCCGCAAAGCTTCGACGAGCTCTACGAAGAAGATCCCAACGCTGTGATTAACTAAACAGATCTAAGAAAAATGAAAGAGTGTTTGCGGAAGCAAGCACTCTTTATTTTGTAAAAAACCTTACATATTGAATATGGGGAGAGTTCCCGCTACCAGTAATCTTAGGGATAACATCATCTCTAAAATCCACCTGCTTATCTGTTTTAACAAAGAATGTTGTACTGTTAGTAAGCTTGTCCGTGAGTATTTCTTTATTGGTCGGTTTTCTTTCTAGATTTTCTATTATTTTAAACGTTACTCCCCCTTCTTCTCGAGATTGGACGGCATGCACCTCAATATTGACTACTTGAAAAAAAGCCTCTAAACATTTCAGTTGATCATTCTTAATTTGAACGGTCACACCCTTTGAGTAGGGGTTGTTTATTTTATACAACGTGCTTTTAGCTTTTATGCCTTCCGGATGAGTTATCTTTACTTTTATGCAGTCTTCGTTCTCATAAAATTGATATTTGATGGGATAAAGATCCTCTGCAGTTTCAGCCCCGTGAAGGAAAGAGCAGGTAAAAAAAAGAATCAATAACGGTAGTATGTTTTTTATTGAAAAATTCATAGAAATCCCAAAGTTAAAAAATAAACGACAATTTTATAACGAGAAAGTATTTATATCAATTCAACTATATAAAGAGTGTTTGCAGAAGCAAACACTCTTTTAGAAATTAAGCTTTGATTTTGATGTCAACGCCAGCTGCGACAGGAAGTACTTTGAGCTTGTCGATCGTGTCAGGGGTAGGATTGACGAGATCGATCACGCGGCTGTAGGTGTACATTTCAAACTGCTCACGAGCTTTTTTATCGACGTGCGGAGAGCTAAGAACCGTAAATCTCTCTTTTTTTCTTGGGAGAGGGATAGGTCCAGCAATTCGAGCTCCTGTCCGCTTTGCTGTCTCAACGATGTCGGCGACAGCACGGTCAAGCACACGTTGATCGTATCCCTTAAGGCGGATACGGATCTTTTGCCGAACTTGAGGCTTCGGCTGTGGCTTGGGTTGAGCTTTTGGTTGGGCTTTTGCCATATTTTTTCCTTACTTTTTTGTAATCTCTTCTTGAATTTTAGCTGGAACCCTTTCGAAGTGGCTAGGTTCCATGGTGTAGTTTCCGCGACCAGAGGTAATGGAGCGCAGTTGTGTAGAATATCCGAACATCTCACCGAGAGGAATCTCAGATTCAACTTCGACGATACCCTTGTTAGCGGTTTGGTTCATGATGCGGCCGCGGCGTCTATTGACGTCGCCGATCACATCGCCCATGGAAGCTTCTGGTGTTGTGACGACCACTTTCATGATCGGTT
>CAZFXE010000065.1:0-7945 GCA_964522945.1 uncultured bacterium | reverse complement strand
ATCAGCCATATCCCAAAAGCAGCGTTAAGAAATCCTCTCCAGTTCATTTGACCTCGATGATAAGGGCTTTTAATTCTTATCTAATCCAAGTTTCAAAAAAACTCTACGAATTATTGTGATATTTTAACTTTGCTTTGACAACAATTTTTTACTTCAACCTCCTCAATCACGAATGGTGTATGAAATTTTTCCAATATTGTCCAATATTTTCTTTTTATTAAAATACTATACAAACATTAAAAGTTGTTTATTTTATATGTTTAAAATGCTATATTTTTTAATAAAGTTAATCTTTTTAACTAAAAATGAGGGCATAAATGTCAGTTTTGTTATCAAAGTGTGGAAGTTCTTGCAAAGTGCATAATCTCTCTGTCAGTGCAAGTAAAAGAAAATTCTCAAGCACTCCCATCGTTATTACAAACTCTTTTATTGACAGATATGACAATTTCGCCACCCTTTCAACAGTAGAAAAAGTTCAATGTTTAACGACAAGAACTCTGGATGTCCTATTGCATCAAAGGGGATGGGGTGAAAGCAATCAAATTACTAACGAGGCAAAATGGGACCTTTTAAGAAATAGACTTGCTAAAGAGGGAAAAAAATTGCCCCTATTTGATCGTGGGGCCTTGTCAGTTAATTTAAAAAGAGTGGTACAGATGATAGAGATCCCTGTTCTTCAGGGTAAAAACACCCCTCTATCTGTTACTGCCAAGCACTGGCAAAGTGATGAAGAGCTATTTACACCGCTCTCAGCCGGACCTACTATGGATCAGAGGGTTATTTGTCGAATATTGCCCAGATACTTGAAGAGGCAATCTGCGTTAATCGGAGCAGGATCGTGGAACGGAGTTGAGACTTTTCATTTTCTTCGCGCTTTAGCATTCGATGAGACAGCCAGATCTTGTATTTCATATGTTTCTAATATCGAGATCAATCCTCTAAATGCAAAATTGGCCCACATAACAGCTCTAGAATTGGGCTTGAGTCGACATCGTGTTGTATCAAATATAGGAAACCCACTCGAAGTATTACCTCCTATTCCAAGAATATTTGATATTAATCATCAGGCAATCATAGCCTGTCGATTGCTTCCGTGTCTAACTCTCCTAGAAATATCCAAAATTTTAAATGTAATGAAGGATAATCTAATGCAACCTACTGGATATGCTATTTTGACATACCCTGTCATTTCACTCAGTGATTGGAGAAATCCTCACACGATTTTTTTACAAAAATATATGTCTCTTGTTCAGGGCGGGGTTTTTGAAATTAAGAAGCTCATTGAAGACAACAAGGAGTATCACATAGATGACAATGAAAAATGGGTAGGGGTGTCGTTCATATCAAACATTGATGACCCAACTCAAGGGTTAATTCAAGGAAGCATCTACCAAACGTTTCTATTCCAAGAAAGGGTAAATCAATTATTCAGCAGAAGAAAAATGGAAGTTTTGGAAAAAGAAAACACCGGTTTTGATCCTCATGATAAACTGCAACGAGAAATAGCGATTCTTACTCCTATTGGTTGATACGAAGAAATATGTACACTCAATACATTCTGATTTTGGAAGGCCTCACAAAACACTGAGCAAGAGATAATATCTTCAACGGATAGAAAATTACTTTTCTATTCTTCTCTTTGTCTCCTTTCAAGCTCTCTCTTGGCTAAAAGGTTGCCCTTTGATGCAACAAATTTTAAAAATATGTCATCCACGAATCCGCATGGAGGAGCTCCAATCTTTGCATCTCTAATAAGAGGATCTTTTTTCGGTTGGGGTTGACGTGTTTCTATGATTTGTTTAACTAGTTCATTTTCAATTTGATAGTCATCTTTTTCAAGCTTTATTGCATCTATCTCTTTCTCGTGAAGATCTCTACTTGCATTCAGCGGCTCTACCATATAAGCCATTGAGGTTGATACATTGGTAGAGAGAGCTCGACAGGCGACTTGATGTACAGGACAAGTGTTGGATGAGTAAAATTTTGAACCCATGAACGCGCTAACTTGTAGGCGAATATAGACATTTATTTTTATCATAACAACCTCCTTAGTAATCTGCAGCGATTTTAATTCAAAGAAGCCTATAGATCAAGCAGCGATATTAAAAGTGTTTTTTTTAAAATAATTTCCAAATTCACGCTTTTGTGGGGAACGAATGGTAACTTATTTTTTTAGTAAGCGCAAACTGTTTAGACCGACAAGAACTGTGCCACCTTCATGGAGAATAACTGCGACCCAAAGAGGAACCAAACCGAGTAGGGCAGGTGTAGTAACAAATAAAATCACCCCAAGCGCTAGCGCGATGTTCTCTCTCAAGACGCGCCGTGTCTGATGCGCTTTTTTATAGAGCCAACTCAAAAGTGAAATATCATCGTGGATGAAGATAATATCAGAGGCATCGATAGCTGTCGCACTGCCGATTTTCCCCATCGAGATTCCAACTGTTGCTCGAGCAAGCGCAGGCGCATCATTTATGCCGTCTCCGACCATCATAAGCGGGGCTTGGACTGCAAGCTCAGTGACTTTGGCTAGCTTGTCTTCAGGACGAAGGTCCGCAAACACTTCATCGATGCCAAGTTCCAATGCGACATCTTTCGCGCTAGAGGCGTGATCTCCTGTGAGCATCACGACACGCAAGTTGTCTTTTTTAAGCTGTGAGATGACTTTTTTTGCATCGGTTCTTAAAGTGTCCGTGAAGTGGAAAACAAAAAGCGATCCTTTCACATAGAGATAAGTCGCCATCTGATCAGCAGGAGGAAGAGAGGCTTGAGATTTTTCCTGGATAAACTCTCTTTGACCAATGGTAGCGGGATAAGAAGAAACAATTCCTTCTAATCCATAGCCTGCTATCGAGCGGAAGTTTTCTACAGGAAGGATTTGGATTTTCCTTGTCTCTGCAAAAGCTGTCAGAGCTTCTGCGATCGGATGGACGGCATGCCGCTCTAAAGACGCTGCAATCGCAATAGCGAGATTCTGTTCCAGTGGAGGGCCCGAGAGCTGCTCAATCCCAATGCAAGTCAGTTTGCCTGTTGTTAGAGTCCCAGTTTTGTCTAGAGCAACGGTGGTACACGTTGCAACGGCATCGAGCATGATGCCGCCCTTGGGCAGGATGCCGCGACGCGCACAGCTGCTCAAGGCGCTGAGGTAAGCTGTTGGTGTCGCTAAGACTAGAGCGCAAGGAGAAGCAGCGATCAAGAACGCTAGAGCGCGGTAGATTCCTCCTTCGGGTCCGAGATAGGGCAGGCCCCAGAAGACGGGAAGAGCAATAGCAAATGCCAAAGCTAATAAGATAATCGTGCTGGCGTAATATTTTCCAAAGCGGTCAAGAAACTGTTCGATTTTAGGTTTGGCGTCTTGAGCTTGAGTGATCAGTTTAATAATCCGGCTGACCGTTGAATCTCCGCTGGTCCGAGTCACAGAAATAGTCAGTGTACCATCGAGATTGCCAGCTCCCGCAGGCACTTCATCTCCTATAGTTTTTCCCATCGGCTGGCTCTCGCCAGTCAGATGGACGAGGTTGACATAGGAGCGACCATCGATGACCTGGCCATCGAGCGGAATGATTTCTCCGGCTTTAACGAGGACATGTGCTCCGATCGGGATTTCTGCGAGGGCTTTTGCATAAATGATGCCATTTTCTCCAATGACGCAGGCGACACGGGGGGAGAGTTTATGGAGATTTAAGACGCTGCTGCGGGTTTTTTGTTCGACCATCCCTTCCATTGCAGCGGAGAGCTCAAATAAAACCAAAAGGAGCGCTCCTTCCATCTCGCTTCCAATGATGACAGAGAGAAAAGCAGCTAGTGTCATCAGAACATCGATGTTGATCTCAAAGTTAGAAAGATCGTGGAGTGAATTAATCAGAGCAGGCGTTCCTGCGAGAAAATAGACGGCTGTCAGCAAGGCCAAAGAAGCTGGAGTCGAATAGAAAGAGAGGGCAAAAGCGCAGGCGAGTAAAAATCCTGCGAATATTGCAGTGCGGACAGAGAGGTACTTACCCCATTTACGAGAATCGGGAGTCAGAAACGGAGAGACCGTCTCTTCTTTGTTCGTGGCAAAAAACTCATCAAAAGAATACGGCGTTGTCATAGAAATATCTGTTTAAGGAAATATGTTGCCCCTGCAACAAACGCGACGAGGGAAAGGTTCCAGATAAGAGCCTCGAGGCGGCGGTTTCTTTCAAGCTTGGCAACAGTGATCGCAGCAATAATGATCGTCAGAGCAGTGCCTACGATTGGAGAAAAGAAAAAATAGCCTCCTGCAAAAAGAGCTGTGGCGATCACGACTCCAACACCGGCTCCTAAACTTTGCTTGAGGGGATGTTCATAGATCTCTAAGGCAAGCCCCATCTCTTCTTCGAGCATGATATGGAGAAGCCTGTTGTCATCGGCCATCATAACCGTGACGACCTCATCGAGAAGCTTGCCTGTCAGACCCTTGGTTTGATAGAGGGCTGCAAGTTCTTCTCTCTCTTGTTCTCTGGCATGCTGAATTTCCCATCTCTCTTCTTCGATTACACGGTGGAGTCTTTCTAAACGAGCCCATCCGAGGAGTGCGCTCCGTCCGACTTTCCAGAGAAAAAGCCCTGCAGCAATGAGAAAAAATAATATCGGCTCAGGTGGAAATAAGATCCAAAGAAGAAGTAAAACAACCGCTGTGTCGCGAGCGGCATCGGCAGCCGCAGAAAGATGTCCGGGCATTTCAGTGCCATGGATTTCTGCAGCTGCAAGAGCGCCTTTAGCGCGGGCGGCTTTCAGATGCTCATGGACGGACTTTCCTTCAAAATGATCGGTTTTCATCTTTTAAGTAGGACAGTTAAGAGCTGGCACATGTCAAGATGGTCTTTGACAGCCATCACTTCACGTGTTGAATGCATCGAGAAGATCGCACAGCCAATATCGACTGTGGGGATTCCCATCGTATGGGCAAAGATCGGGCCGATCGTACTGCCGCTGGATAAATTTGAATGTGAAGCATACGACTGGTAGTGCAGTTTTGCTTTTTTGCATGCTGAGATCACAGGCGCTGCGGTCTTTGCGTCGGTCACATATTTTTTATCAGCGTTATACTTGATGGCAATTCCTTGGCCAGGGATGAGTTGATGTTGAGGATCGTATTTTTTTGTATGGTTTGGATTGTAAGCATGGGCAACATCGACAGAAACGCAGAGCGAGTTTGGTTTCATCCGAATGTAGTCTTCGGCTGACATCTCATAAAACTCTCGGATCCGCTGGAGAACATCATCCATGAAGGTCGAAGCAGCGCCATCAGAGGTCCGTGAGCCAATTTCTTCTGCGTCCCAAAGGATGCAGATTTGAAGATCATCCGTTTGCGGAGCTTTTGCAAACGCTTGAAGACAGGCATGGGAAGAGGAGAGATTATCCAGGCGATAGGAAGCGAGCATCTCTTCAGAAGTTCCTAAAAACCGAGCTTTTTCAATCGGCACCAAGAAGAGATCAAACGAAAGAATCTCTTCGAAGGGAACATATTTTTTCAAGAACGGCTCGAGGAGATTTTTCTTATTTTTATCGAGAGTGAAAATCGGACGCAAATGGTCCTGCTTGTTGATTATGAGTCCTTTCTCATTGACTTCTCGATCAAGATGGATAGGCAGCTGAGGAATAAAGAGAGGAGATTCTTCGATGAAGATTAATTTTTCTTGGCATTTGCCTTTTTTATCTTCAAAGACAACGCGTCCAGCAATTGCTAGATCTCGATTAAACCAAGAACTAAGAAGCGGTCCGCCGTAAATTTCTGTTTCCAAAAGGTGATACGGCTCAGCGACAATCTCGGGATTTGGCTTGAGTTTGAGTGCAGGGCTGTCAGTATGGGCTGCAATGATTGTCATTTTCTCAGGAGCTTTTTTCGGAAGAGAAAAGGCGCAGACTGATCCACCTCGCTGGACGAAGTATCTTTTATTTTTTTCGAGCTTCCATTTTTCATCTTCTTGGAGATGTGCCGCTTTAGCAGAAGAAAGACGGCGCGATGCTTCTTGCACCGCATGCCAAGACGTTGGCGAGCGGTCTAAAAAATGCGTGAGATCTTTTAAGATATCGGACATAACTCTTTGACTCCATTGAGGTATTTATGCAAAACCAATGGGATCTCAACAGAACCGTCCGGCCGTTGATTATTTTCAAGGAGAGCAACCATGAGCCGGGAGGTCGCGAGTCCAGATCCATTCAAGGTATACACGAACTCAGGTTTTCCTTCTCCATGCTTATACCTTGTCATAGAACGGCGTGATTGAAAATCTCCGCAATTAGAGATCGAAGAGACTTCGTAATACCGGTTTTGGCCAGGGAGCCAGACTTCGACATCGATTGTTTTCATCGCAGCAAAAGACATGTCTCCTGTGACCAGGAGCATATTGCGGTAATGGATATTGAGTCCCTGCAAAATCTCTTCTGCGCTGCTGACCATCTGCTGGAACATCGCTTCGCTTTGATCTGGCTTTGTAAAAGCAAACATTTCGACTTTATTGAACTGGTGCATCCGGATCAGACCACGTTCTTGGCTTCCAGCAGCGCCTGCTTCTCTTCGGAAGCAAGGCGTATACGCGACGTATCTCTTGGGAAGTTCAGTTTCAGAGAAAATCTCATCGATATGAAGGCCATTGAGAACGGTTTCCGATGTTGGAATGAGATAGAGGTTGTAATCATCGTCTTTGATTTTGAAAAGCTGATGCTCAAACTTTGGTAGCTGGCCTGAAGCGAACATCGTCTCAGGACGGATCAAATGAGGAGGCATCCACATTTCAAAGCCGTTTTCGATGTGGATATCGAGCATGAAGTTGATCAGCGCCCATTCGAGTCTTGCGCCCATGTTGCAATAAGCTGGCCATCCGCTGCCGGAGGTTTTAGCTGCTCGTTTAAAATCGAAGAGTTTGAGTTTTTCATTGAGCTCAACGTGGTTTTTGAACGGAAAGTCAAATTCCCGTTTCTCTCCCCAGCTCTTAATGCAGACGTTATCTTTAGGATCTGGAGAGACTTTTGCTTCATCACTCGGGACATTTGGCAAAGAGGCGAGTTTATGAGAGAGTTCTTTTTCAAGTTCTGTTCTTTCGTGATTAAGGATGGAGACTTTATCACCAAGGCCTGCGACCTGTTGCATCACTTCCGCAACATCTTCGCCTTTTCTTTTCCTGTCGCCAATCTCTTTGGAGAGGGCATTTCGTTTGGCCTGAAGTTCTTCAACTTCGCTGATCACATGCCGGATCCGCTCGTCGAGAGCTAGTAGGGGTCCAAGATGGATTTCGGGGTCTTTGGTCTTGAGTTTGGCTTCAACGCCTTGAGGATCTTTTCTGAGCAGCTTGATATCTAACATATTTTTCCAAATGAGAGATTTATCTTATGTACTAGCGTACAAATATGTAAAGCATTTTAGACTAGGTTTCTCCAGGAAATCTAGTCTAGGTTTTACAGATGAGTAGATACGGATGCGAGCAATGTTAGGGGTAATTTTAATAGACAATACTTTTATTTAATAAACAGGCTTTCTGGAGCTCCCAGAGGCAAATTGTTCTAAAAATTTTTTTAATAGTAGTAGCTCGACATTTTGGAGGGATTCTGTTATGATGGTGGGAATCCAAAGAAATATTTATGAAAACAAATTCGCATCCTAAAGCCCAGAATCCTCTCCTGCTCCGCTTCCACCGGTTGATTGACGCTTTTGCCAAATCAGACGATGAAAGGGACTTCTATTTAGACCGTATTGAGGGGTTTATCCTCTATATGGACCTCGATAAAGGGCAGAAGGAACTCGATGATTTTTCCCAGGAATTAGCCCAGCATCCTGAACGATTTGCCCAGTTGCCGAAGATGACCTTCTACGAGACAAAGAAGTTCATGGAAGGGTTTGTCAACGAAAAAGTTTACGATATCGACACAAAAGAGAAGCTTTTAGACGTCATTCAGTCGAAAGAGGCTAGGGAAAATTTTCTTG
>CAZFXE010000064.1:0-7985 GCA_964522945.1 uncultured bacterium | reverse complement strand
CTAACCCAAAACTGATAGAATCCTACTACTGCTGCTTCCCTCAGGTCAAAACTCCGAAGACCCCCCCCTCAGCAAAGCCCTTGCCAGAGGAAATGGACAGGCTGCCCAGGAACTGATAGGTTCCATGGAAAAGGAGGGTGTGGAATACACGCTTCAGGAACGTTGGCAGATCAACGTCTTTAAAAACCTCGATTTTAACGACGAAGAGTTTCTGTGTTTAAGTTCAGAGATGCAAAGCCTCATCTACCGCACAGCGAATAACTTCAACAACACCCTCCTCGTGGCCCGTCTGAATACTTTGGGCAAGTACACTACAAATGCCCCCATCACAAGACCTAGCATTCTTTCCTTGCGCATGGATATTGCCACCGCCTATCAAATCCTCTCTGATTATTTGGTGAAATTGCGTCAAGAAGACAGACTACTGACAGAGAACGAATTTCAAGATTTTCAATCGAATCAATCCTGGCGTAAAAAAAGTGATTTTACTCGCATTCTAGGACGCGACTACATTTTACATCTGGTCGAAGAACTCCATTTGAAGCACATTAAAGTTCCTGTAAAAAAAGCAGTCATCAACCCTAGCAACGAAACCATTTCATTCAAGATTTCTCAGCATGGGAAGGGGGATCTAGTTCGGATGGATTCTGAAGACATCACCATTTACGCACAAGACATTCAAAAAGTGGATAGACTGCTATCTCGTGAAGAAATGACCGAGCTTTTTACTATCATAGAAGCAGCTAAGTTTACGGATTTAAAGGATGTCAATTTTATTATCGCAGAAGACGGAATTTATTTTATCGATACGGAAATTAGATCATTCTACGATACCAATGAGTGGGCCGGAATGAAAAATTTATCCTGTTTTATGCCTGAAAAAGATCAAGAATGGTTTATAGATCAGATCCGTCTAAAATCTGAGGATCAGAATCGCACAGAACAAGAAGGTTTTTTAGGTTTTAAATTCGCGCATCGATACGGGAAAGGCGCAAAAAAAAGAGCTCAAGAGCAGCTAGCAAAAGGGATCACAGACACAGCGACTATTTCATTTGCAGTGAAGTGTCAACAAATCGTCAAGCAATACAAATTGGTCGGTTCCAATAGATTTTGTAACCCGGAAACTCTGATGATGGTGGGCCACCATAGTGGAAGACCATTTTCCTTCCCCGTGCAAGACCTTCTAAAGTAACTTACTGATAGACGCACGGAAGCTGCCAATATGGATGACTTAGGTCTTTCTCATACTGGTTGGTGACCTCGTTGTAGATCTTTACAGGTCCGATGTTTTCACCATATCGATCTTGGAGGTACTTTTTGGTTTGATTGGGGACATTGACTTCAATGCCATCGAAATACGCCTTTTTAAGAGGAAAGATCGTATCGTAGGAAGTCGGAACCTTAAAACGTCTTTCGCGGGTTTTCCACGACTCGACCATGAAAGAGCTGTCTTCGTTGGAAACGATAGTCGTCAGCGTCTTTGTCTTAGGATCAATGCCAAAATGGTAAATATCGATGAAATTGCGGTTTTCGTAGATATAAACCCGGATGTAGGTTTTCGGGTTGCAGCGGTTAGACCAATCTTGGACCTGATATTTGGCCTTATCAAGACCATTTAAAGCATGGATCACATTATCAAAATCGGGCTGAAGGACTGCAATATCGATATCTCCATCCCAAGGAATAGCCCCTCCATAGCGATAAGCTCCTAAACAGGTGCCGCAATCGACCCAAAAGGGAATCTGATTCTCTTTCAAAAGACTGACCATCTCCTTGAGGAGGTCTTTTTCATGCTTGAGAGCGTGTTCTTCTCCAGGACGTCTTTTGTATTCAGGAGACTCTAGCACTTGATCGGACTCTGTCATCGCAAGACCCAATTGTTCATAATAGTCCGTGTTGGGACGGACTTCCCTTGACTCAAGAGCTATCTGGATCGCATGGTGGCGCAAACGCGTCTTTTCAGAAAAATATCCGATTCCCTTGATTAGAGATCCCAAAGGAAGAGAGATGGGCAAGCTGAAAATAGCAGCTGTACTCTTGAAAGGAAGATAGGAACGATAATCGAACCGTTGCTGAATTTGGTATTTGTCGTTATTTTTTATGGCGATTTTTCCAGCGAGTAAAAATTGGACAGGTGTCAGTACAATATTTCCTGCTTTTTCAAAACCTTCGGCATCTTGCGCAGCGACATTTAAAAAGATGTTGCTGCAAATCATATGGTAGCCCGCAACTGCCGGCAATCCTAGATAGATCATTCCTTGGGTCAATTTATCTAACATGACAAACACTCCGTATAAAAGCACAGCTATACAAAATTCGGCCTTTCTTCGTCCACTTTTTTAATTAGATCTATCATCAGAAAAGTTTTGCCTTTTGCAAAAATTTTTGTTAGAACTTAGAAATGAACAAATACATCATTTCGAGTTTGGTACTTTTGGGTTGCAGCTTACACGCGGTTGAATCGAGAATTGAAATCCGACATCGAGAAGCAGGAGGTGTAGGATATAACACAGGTTACACATCTTTAGATTACTTCCTAATGACCGAAAGCTCTGTCGAATTCCTCCTGGATTTACGCGGCCACGTTTTCAATAACGGAAAAGGCGCGGGAAATGCGGGTTTTGGATTTCGATGTCCGATCAAAGATGAAAAATATTTAGTCGGCGCCAATGCCTTTTATGATATCCGTCAGTCAAATGGTCTGCTCGCCAATCAGGTCGGTGCAGGTTTTGAGTGGCTCGGCAAGTATGTCGATTTTCGTACCAATGGCTATCTTCCTGTAGGAAAAAAGAAAGACCTCGAAACAAAAGAATTTGAGACATTTTCCGGTACAAGCGTCTTGATCAAACGTAAACTTAAAGCAGCTCTTCCCTGTATTGATGCCGAAGTTGGAACTCCTCTTCCCAAGCCCTTTTATTTTGCCGTCGGTGGTTACTACCTCTTTAAACAATCAGAAAGCAGCCTAGCTGTCGGCAATGCATTTGGCGTAAAAGCCCGTGCAGAAGTCGATATCGGGCGGTACGTTTCTTTAGGATTTGCAATCACGTACGATCATATTTTCAAAACTCGGCCTCAAGGATACATTTCCATTAATATCCCTTTCGAAAAGCAGAAATGCAAAAAGCGTTCTGACGATGAACTGTGCCATACTTATTCCAGAAACTTGCGGCGTGTTCCAATCATGCGCAATGAAATCATCCCGATCCAACACGTGAAGAAAACAAAAGATCCTCTAGTGGACGGAGACGACGACCCCGTCAGATTTTTCTTTGTCAACAACCTTGCGACACTCCCCGGCGACGGCTCATTTGAAAGGCCTTTTGCTTCTTTAAAAGAGGCTGAAATGCATTCAGCACCAGGCGATGTGATCTATATCTTCCCTGGAGATAATACAGCCAAGAATATGGATCAAGGTATCATCCTCAAAGACAAACAGGTGCTGGCAAGCTCTGGAGCACCTCTAGCTCTTAATGATGTCATCATCCCAGCTCAGACGCCCGACATTTTTCCCCACCTGACCAACATCAATCTCGGACAACCTATCATCGCTAACCCAGGCAACACCCACTTAGATGACTTCTTCTTTATCCCTCCATGGGACTATATCTTTGGAAGAGTCATTGAACCAGATCGTTTCGCAGAGGCCAGAGATTTAGGATTTGAAATCGTCGAGCCTGAACATGGAACCCCAACTCAAGTGCAAAATATCATCGATGAGTTTGTCATCGTAGACAACCCAACCACGAACACTCAAGTGCAAAATATTATCGATGAGTTTGTCATCGTAGACTCCATACCCACGCACACGACGGAAGGGCATGGACTAAATCAAGCGGTGATTATCGATAACTACACGCGATAGAAATCCGGCTACTAGAAAAAATACCAGACGTATTTCCTGCTGGCAAAGCGGATAAAAGTCAGCAAGGCCAATCACCAAAAGCCCCATGAAAATACATAATCCCGTCAGCACTTCAGGCTTGTGGCGGCTTTTCCATCCCCTGATTAAGACCAAAAGACAGAATGTTAAAAAAGATAAAGCCCCAAATAGGCCCACTTCTACACCTAAGTGCAAGTAGACGTTGTGGATATAGGTTGCTGGTATGTCTTTAGCAAAGTGTGAAAAAACCAGCATATAATTATTAAAACCTATTCCCAAAAAAGGATGAGCCTTAAACATAGCAAACCCTACGTCTGCGACTGTCATCCTCAGCGTATCGGAGCTTTGGGACACCGCATTATAAGAAACGATGCCTCCTCGATGAAAGATTTGGGGGTAAAGAAGAGCTAAACAGAGTAAGGCGCTCCCAGCAGACACCCAAATCAACGAACTTAGTTTTTTCTCTCTCAAGCTCGTCATTACAATCCAGATCACTGTCATCAAAGCCGCAGTAAAAATAGCCGATCTTGAATAAGTAATAAAAAGACAAAAGATCTGAAGCAAAATAGCAAAGCTAAAGACCCCGCGCTTTTTAGCTGCCCCATATATATAGTAGGTCATCATGAGACTAAAGACGATGAATCCACCCAAAATATTTGGATGCGTCAGAGTGCCGCTTGCCCTCAGAACAAATGCGTTTTCCCGGACTCCATGAAAAAATCTGTCTAATAGCCAAATCGAACCATCCGCCATAGGGAAACGAGCCCCTAGATAATTCTTAGCAATCAAGGTCGGCTCTCCCAGAAATTTGAGCCCCACCGAATGTTGACTAAAGTATTGCAAAATGGCAACTAGGCATTCAACCAACGCAACAACCACTGTAATTTTGGCAATCTTCTTGAAACTCCCTTCCTCTAAATGGGTCCGGCTTAAAAAGAAAAAAAGAAAAGATGGCAGCGCTAAGTGCATCCAGCGCCAATATGGAATCGGGTAGGTGGCAAAGTCAGAGTTAACTATCGATGCCAAGGCAAAAAATAAAAACAGACTTAGGTACTTACTTTCTCCTTCCCAGAAAGATCTCCATTGCACCTTCTTAAGGCACCAGAAGATCAGACCCAGAAGGACAAAATCAGAAATAAAAGCATCCAGATGGATTTCAAAATACTGCGGCACATTCCATCTCTGATCAATTAACGATAATGAAAAAGAGCGCAAAAATTTATATAGTCTTTGTTGAAAAGGCACCAAAAAAACCAAGAGATATAAAAAATTCTCCGGCTTGATTTTAAACCATAACCCGCTTGGAGCAACTGCAATTTTTTCCGTCATAAGAATAACAGGCTAACTATTTCTCCCTTGATTCTCAAGCGTCTTTTGATATGATGAAAATTTTTAATTGAAGGAAATCCATGCAAACGCTCGTGCTTTGGCTTCGTAAAACACTCGTTCCGCTGCTCCTAATGGTCTTTACTCCCCTTATTGCGATATTCATGTGGTACATCAATGTCAACTTCCAAGGTTCTGTCTTACAGCTCTGGAAACTTTTTGAAAAAGAGGGATTTTTTTCAACAGTCGCTAATATATGGGGTCCTATTTTCTTTGGATCTCCCACAGCTTGGACGATGATCGTGATCTTTGCTTCCTTTCAACTTCTCTTTATGAAAGTTCTTCCTGGCAAAACCATCGAAGGCCCAATTACCCCCAAAGGCAATATCCCCCTATATAAAGCTAACGGCGTCCCTTCCTTTCTGCTAACGATCGCCCTTTTCTTTGTTTCCACCCAAGTACTCCATCTTTTTCCTGCCACCATCATCTATGATAACTTCGGACCTTTGATTGGCGCTCTTATTTCTTTCAGCCTTGTCTTCTGTCTTTTTCTTTATATTAAGGGCCATCTTGCCCCGTCTTCTACCGATTGCGGATCGAGCGGGAACTTCATTTTTGATTACTACTGGGGAATGGAACTCTACCCCCGCATTTTAGGCTGGGATATAAAAATGTTCACCAACTGCCGCTTTGGCATGATGAGCTGGGGTCTGATCATTCTATCATTTGCGGCCAAACAAAAAGAACTCTACAGCCTGAGTGACTCGATGGTTGTCTCCGTCCTCTTACAACTTATCTACATTACGAAATTCTTCATTTGGGAAGGAGGCTATCTCCGCTCGATGGATATCATGCACGACAGAGCAGGTTACTATATCTGCTGGGGCTGCCTCGTCTTTGTCCCCTCGATCTATACCTCACCGGCCCTTTGCCTAATCCATCATCCAAACCACTTAGGTTTTTTAACTGCCAGCTTGATTCTTGGCTTCGGAACATTTTTCATCATGATCAATTATTTTGCAGACCGCCAACGGCAAAAAGTCCGCGCCACCGAAGGCAACTGTTTAGTCTGGGGTAAAAAACCCAATCTGATCGTCGCTTCCTATACAACCCAGGAAGGCGAAGCCAAACAAAATCTCCTTCTAGCCTCCGGCTGGTGGGGACTGGCAAGGCATTTCCATTACGTCCCTGAAATCGCAGCAGCCCTTTGCTGGACACTCCCCGTCTTGATGAGCAATCCCGTTGCCTACTTTTACGTGTTTTTCTTAACAATTTTGCTCGTCGATCGCGCATTTAGACATGAACGCCTCTGCAGAAATAAATACGGCGATTCATGGGATGATTATTGCGAGCAGGTCCCCTTCAAGGTGATCCCCTTCCTCTTTTAGAAAGAGCAGCTGCCGCCATTTTTTTCGTGGTACTTCTGATGGTACTCTTCTGCCCTAAAGAAAGGACCCGCAGGAAGAATTTCCGTCACGATCGGACCGTCGTATCTGCCTGAAAGCTCCAGCTGCTCCTTATAAGCGAGGGCACTTTCTTCCTGCTTCTTTGAATGATAAAAAATCACTGAGCGGTATTGACTTCCCACATCAGGACCCTGCCGGTTCCTCGTTGTCGGATCGTGGATCTGAAAAAAAATCGCCAGCAGATCATCAAATGTAATTTTGGAAGGATCGAATTCGATCTGGATGACTTCCGCATGTCCTGTTTTGTCCGTGCAGACTTCTTTATATGTGGGATTCTCTGTTTTTCCACCTGCATACCCCACAACTGTCAATATCACTCCCTTGACTCTCCGAAAAGCCTCTTCGACTCCCCAAAAACACCCGGCCCCAAAAGTTGCTTTTTCCATATTTCTATATTATGTTATCAATTTTAAAATGAATATTTCTAAATGGCTCATTATTACAGGCGTCGTCCTAATTGTACTGGGATTGATTGTCTGGTTTTTTTCCAAAGCCGGCATTCCCATTGGTAAATTACCCGGCGACATCCACTATAAAAGCGACAAAGTCCAAGTCTATTTTCCGATCGGAACGTGTATTTTTATCAGCATTCTTTTGAGTTTAATTTTTTGGTTGTTCAAAAAATAATCGTAAAGTCCTATATGTAATTAAAAAGAGGCGCCCTATGATTAAATCATTTGCAGATGAAGTCAGCGAAGAAATCTATCACGGGATTTATACTCACACGATCCGCAAGTTCCTCCCCGCCCATTTAGTCAAAGTCGCCCAGCGTAAAATGGACATTCTCAATTGCACAGACAGTGAGAGTTTGACTAGCTGCTTTCCTGGTGAAAAAGGAGAAGCTGGCGTCCGCGATGCTCATGGAAAATACAGCATCCCCATTGAAGGCAACTGGCGCATCGCTTACCAGTGGGACCAAGACAATGCGCTCAATGTTGAAGTAAAATCTTAGGAGTAATTTATGGTGCCTTCCAGAAGATGTCCTGTTCATCCAGGCGTCGTATTGCAAGAAGAGTTTTTAAAACCGATGAACCTGACTGCCCGGCAATTTGCCGAAAAACTCGGCGGCGCTTGGACCGAGATTCATGTCGCAGCGATATTAAAAGGCAAGGAAGGCATCAGTGCTGAAACTGCCCGCGATTTCGCAGCTTTTTTTGAAACTCCCGAAGCATTTTGGATACGGCTGGACCAGCAACATTATCAATGGGAAAAAATCCACCAAGAAAATCGCAGTAAAAAAGAAAACAACAAGCCGCTCAAGAAAGCTCAATGAGATTGAAATTCCTTTTGTTGTGGTGGAAAAAAACGGCAAC
>CAZFXE010000063.1:0-8068 GCA_964522945.1 uncultured bacterium | reverse complement strand
AAAAAACCGCTGTTGTTCCGTTTGTCATTGAGCCTTCTGCTGGTCTTGACCGTGGAGTTCTTGCGATCCTCACCGAAGCCTACTCCAAAGAGAAACTAGAAAACGGCGAGCGGATTGTGCTCAAGCTTGCAAAACACCTCTCTCCCATCAAAGTCGCTGTTGTTCCTCTTGCCAAAAATAACGAAAAAATCGTTGCCAAAGCCAAAGAGATTAAACAAAATCTCCAAAACTTAGGCCTTGGCCGCATGAAATACGAAGACGTCGGCAACGTCGGTAAAGCCTACCGCCGTCATGACGAAATCGGTACGCCTCTTTGCATCACTGTTGACTTCGATACGTTTGAAGGCGACAAAGAGACCGTCACCGTCCGCTACCGCGACTCGATGAAGCAGGACAGGATTGCTGTCCTCGATCTCGTACAATTCGTCCGCGATTATTTTGCTTAAATCAATTCCCTTTTTTTAAAGGCACAATAACGATCTCCCCATTCTTCTGATTCTTTTGATATAGACCAAATGGACATGTCAGCGTTGATACCCCCGCTTTCCGATCCCTCTTCTAAAAATTGCCACATCTTGAGGCGATCCTCATCGCTCTCTATGGCAAAAAAGGTTTCAGTTGAACAATAACGCTCAGATCCATATCGGCTTGCTAGCTTTAAGCAAGCAAAGCCCTTTGCAAAACACTTTTGTGTGCCAAACCCTTCGAGATAACAATTACCTAGGTTGAAGATAGCCTTGACATGGCCTTGATGAGCACTTAATTCAAAAAAACTAAACGCTTTCACTGGGTCGATTTGGGTAACCACTGGATGAACGACCTCTTCCTCCCCAATCCCATTTAGGTAATACCACCCAGCCAAAAATTGGGCTTCCTTATGGCCTCCTACCGCCGCTTCCTCAATAAGCTGAAATGCAGCATCGAACTCTTCTGCCGATTTTTTAATCATACCAAGAAAAAACTTTGCTTGCGGAGTCGTCAAAGGTTCAAGCCAATTTATTGCCTCATCATTACTTTGCTCCACGCCAAATCCTTTGGCATAAAAAGCACCTAGATTACAACAAGCAGGTACGCTCCCCTTCCTAGCCGCGACATGGGCATAAGCAAATGCCTTTTCAGGATTTGTCTTGATACCGATTCCCCTGAAATAACACTCGGATAGGTAATAACAAACTTCTGCATCCTCTGGTTGTTGTATATCTAACCTTATCAAGTCTAAAAATAGGATCTTATATGTCTCTGGATGTTGTGTGCGTCTTCGAAAAACTCTCAT
Source organism: uncultured bacterium (assembly GCA_964522945.1). Classification (GTDB taxonomy): domain Bacteria; phylum Chlamydiota; class Chlamydiia; order Chlamydiales; family Rhabdochlamydiaceae; genus PALSA-1444. Next base: position 6,795 of record CAZFXE010000063.1, on the reverse strand, counting down.
TGCCTTGATTTGATCCTTAATTTCTTCGTCAATATCCAAGTCAAGGTGCCCTTCTAGAAGAATCAGAGGATCAATAGTGTTTTTTGCAGCCTTCAATACGCATGTGCGAAAACTATCATTTTCGTTATAAGATTGTTGCGTAGCAAGGGAGCGTTGTACGACAACATACGCGAGAAATATCTCTCTCCAGTTGTCCCTGTCCTCCAGAAGAGAATCGAGCAAAAGGTCAAATCCTGGACCTGAATCGATGGTTTCATAAACCTCTTTTTTCCAAGTTTTGACAAGCGCTGGATCTTGGACAATAATGGTATTAAATACCGTCGAGACTTGACTCAAAGTAGGGCATACAGTGATATCGCCGTATTGAGCAATCCGCACCCATATTTCTGGAGGTAAAGTAGAAAAATCGATGACCATATTATCCCTATTTTTGATTTGGTGATTGGCTGATTCGTTCTATCATAGCCAAAATATAAGTCTTTACACAAGCGGTCTAATATAGCAGATACTTTTGACGTTTTTCTAAGAATGCTTGCCGCTCTTCTTTGTCGACAGAGACCATTTTCCATCCGGCATATTTTTCTTTCACCAAAACATCCCAAATCAGCGTATTGCCGTTGGCTTTGCAAAAGAGAGCTTGCTTGCTCTCCGGAAGAGCTTTAAGCCTTTGGATCACTTCTCGTGGATAAAGCGATTTGAGTACGCCCATCATCATGTAATCAATCGAGACCGGGCGAAATTGCTTTGGATCGGTGATCAAGATACGAATACCATGGCACTCTTCGCCTTTATATGGCCCAAAATACGGCTTGAAGTGGAACGGGATAAATTTGACGCCTTTTAAATTTTGTTCATTAAGAGCTTTAGCAAAAGCCTTCCCGTCAATCCATGGAGCCCCGACCACTTTAAAAGGGAGCGTATAACCAACTCCGATACTGACAAGCTGCAGCCCTCCTAATAATCCTGTTGCGGGATAAAAAAATGGAGTATCGGCCTCAGGAATTTGTGGACTGGTCGGAGTCCAGGCAAGTCCTGTCTCTTGATACGTCATTTCCCTTTTCCATCCTTTCATTGGAACGACTTTCAATCGGCATTTAACCTTGTACTCTTCGTTAAAAAACCGTGCCAGCTCACCAATAGTCATCCCATGGCAATACGGGACATTGATATATCCCAAAAAAGACCGGTTTTTTTCTTTAAGCATCGGCCCATCGACGATCGTGCCGCCAATCGGATTCGGACGGTCTAACACAATCACCTCGATATTTCTTTTAGCGGCCTCTTCCATCACAAAATAGAGCGTAGTCGCGTAGGTATAAGAGCGGCAGCCGATATCTTGCATGTCGCAGATGATGACATCGATCCCTTTAAGCATCTCGGCAGTCGGACGTCGATGGGTGCCATGCAAACTAAAACACGTCAGCTTGCCTTCTTTTTTATGCGAGACATTTTCTGCATTGTACGCAATGCCTGTAAGTCCATGCTCTGGACAAAAAAGAGCCACAATCTTGTACTCTTTTTCAAACTGCTGCAAAAGCTCTAAAGTGGGTCTTTGCTGTCCGTCGACACCGGTATGATTGGTGAGCAAAGCGACTTTTTTGCCTCTCAAAACGTTGAATCTCTCTTCTTGAAAGAAGACATCAACGCCAAGTTGGATTTTCGCGAGCAACGATCCGCAAAAAAGAACGAAGAGGCAGAGGAATTTCATTTTAAGAACTCAGTGAGAGTTTTATATGCAATCTTTTCTACGATAGCATGAGGCAGATGTTTTTCCAAAAGACCAATGACTTTAGGATAGCAGCTTGCATTATCAAAACCGGGATTGAACATCGGTAGCATATACTGACGCTCCGGGGGTAGAACATGATCGGCAAAGAAATCAGCACCAAAACAATAATGGTCTAAAAGCCCGAGCTTATCAGCATGCTCAACTTGACGGATGAAATCTTCCGGACCGTGTTTTCCCAGAAAAATCCTCACGAAGTTCAATCCAATTACGCCGCCTCTTGCTCCGATCTCTTTTGCCAAATGATCGGGAAGATTTCTGAGATTGTCAGCAATTTTTCTGAAATTGGAATGGCTTGCAATCGGAACAATATCGAGATTTTCAATTGCTTTTAAAATCTCTTCAGCCAATCTATCCGACGTATGGCTTAAATCAATCGCTATCTTTTTCCCGCTCATCCATTGAAGCAGCTGCAGACCATCTTTTTTCAGTCCCGCTTTAGTCGCGTTGCCGCCGCCAAAACGGTTCTCATCGTTCCACGTCAAACTCATGTAGGCGATCCTGCCAGCCTTCTCAAACCAGCTCTCTAGTCTTTCCAAACCTCTAGATAGCGGCTCTGTTTCATCGCAAAAACCCGACGCGTTCTCAATCGAGACCATCGTTTTAATCTCGCTTCCAAAAACTGGATACTTCTTCGACAGATTAAAAAAAGTCTCCGCTTGCTTGACTCCTTGCTGGACAGATTCCTTCCCTGTCTTGGTAAAGATTGCTAGCGTCTGGAAATCCACGCCCCCTTCTTTTAAAAGGGAAATTGAGGCCCGAGATTCAGGGTCGTGAGCTGTGCGACCTTCATCTTCAGCCAAATACGAAAGGAGATCGCAGTGTAAATCAGCTATTTTCATGTTTGAATTATGGGATCTTCCCGAATAAAGTCAAATGGCCTTCGAATTTCGAAGGCCTAAGTCAGTTCTATAACTCAAGTTTATGCCAAAACGTGAGTTATAGAACTTGTTTCTATAACTCATCCCACTAGAAATCTAGGTTCCAGCGGAAGGTAATCCCTTGAAGGCCAATCCAGCCGGAATCGAGAGATGTCAGTTTGGGAGATGTCGGGGATGACGAAGTGTCAAAGGAGGTCCGGATCACCTCATGCAAATTCCCCCAAATATTGAACTCGTAACCAATGAAGATCTCAGTACGGAATTTCTTGTACGATTGCTGCCAAGATGGTCCGCCGAAGATTTGAAAATGCGGAACAAGACGGGTGTCTTGGTAATGGGCATTTCTTAACGGAAGAGACGGATCAAATCCCGCTCCTGCAAAACTCGAGTTCTGCTTGCTGACATTGTGATAGTCGCCTCCCAGAAAAGCTAGCGAACCGCCAGCGATTAAATAGTAGCCGCCTTTCCCCATAAACCAGTCGAAAATGCTTCCAATTTCCAGACCCGCTCCGACGAAATGCCAATTATTTTTCAAATGGCTTTTATTCCCAGCAGTGTCACGGTAATTGATATCCCATCTCTGATTTACCCAGGCAATCGCTGGACCACCCTGGACCCGGATTCTTAAGTGAGGATTCGGATGGAAGCGACGGGTCATAACCAGATTAACTAGGTTCATCATTAAACTCACATTGCTCTCAGCTCGTGCTAGAGGAGTAAGTCCAGAAGGATCGGGCTGAGGCCAGGTGCCGTTAAGAAAAAGAGTCGACTCATGAGGGGCTTTGGCAGTCTCATTTCCTGCAGAATAAAAATAGGTGTACTGAACTTGTGCATCCCAAAAGTGGGGCGCATTGAAATACCCGAAACTGAATCGAAAACCCGGATCCCAATCGAACTCGGCTCTTTTATAATGGCCCACGGCATCTGTCGGAGTTCCCCACGCGGGTTTTTTCATTTTAATAGCATAATCAAGGGAGCCTTCATTGACTGTCCAATAGAGGAATTCGAGATTGACGAATAACACTTTTTTATCTTTGCTGAAGAGATCGCAGTCGTAGCTGCAAGTGACAACTCTTTCTTGCACCGGACGCTCAACCTTCTTTTTATTGGCCACAACTGGCTCTTTGATCCAGACGACATCACTGGCTGTTTCACTGGTGATTTCATCCGCAAAAAGAGACAGTGTCAAACAACTGAGAGCAAAAGCAACTTTAAGATTCATATGACCTCGTAAAATTACTCATACGAATAATCTTTTTTTGAATCAAGCATTGTTATTGCTTTATACTTATTATTTAAGGCAAATTCTTAGTCTTTAAATCTGAATGGTTTCATTAAAAATATTTTTTTATTCGTTTTCTGCTATAATGGGCCTATGCTATTGAAAAAATTCGTTTTCCTCTCATTGGGTTTCTTATTAGGTGTTAAGCCTCTGCCGTCCGCTCCTATTATGGACGAAGAATACCCCATTGTTATCTTAGGGGGAGGCGTTGCAGCTCTAACGGCTGCTGTCCAAGTCGGCCAAGCAGGATTCCAACCTTTGGTCATTACAGGCCCTAGCCCTGGAGGAATCATCGTTCAATCCCACAGCGTCCGTAACTGGCCTGGAGAAATCGAAATCTCTGGGGGTGAGCTGGCCGATAAGCTGCAAAAACAAGCTAAAGCCTGTGGAACTCTTTTTCTGCACGGACAAGTCATTGATGTCGATGTCTCCAAACAACCATTTGTCTTCACCGTCCAAAACAGTGCAGATCCGACAAAAACTCAAAAAATTAGAGCCCGCACTTGCATTGTTGCCTTGGGAGCCCTCCCAAATCTTCTGGGAGTTCCTGGAGAACAAGAAAATCTCTTTTCCAGTATCTTCACCTGCGCTCCTTGCGACGGAATGCAATTTAAAGATAAGACCGTTGCAGTCATCGGCGGCGGCGACAGTGCTTTAACGGAAGCTCACTACCTTTCCAACCTGGCAAAAAAGGTCTATCTCATCGTCCGAAGAGACGAGTTTAGAACCATCCAGCCTAAATATAGAGACTCGGTTCTCTCCCGCCCGAATGTCGAAGTCATCTATAATACAAACGTTTCAGCGTTCCAAAAAAATGACAAAGACCTGAACCTGATCCTATCCTCTCCAAACGGGTCTGATCATATCACGGTTCAAGGAGCCTTTTTAGCAATCGGCTCTTTGCCCAATACTACGCTCTTTAAGGGGAAGCTTGAGCTCGATAAAGAAGGGTTTATCGTCCTCAAAAACCAACAAGAAACCTCTGTTCCTAGAGTCTATGCTGCAGGCGATGTCTCGGATAAAGTTTTTAAACAAGCGATGACTGCTGCTGGCGATGCAACGAAAGCTGCTCTGCAAGCTCAGCAACATTTTGGGAACAAACTCGCTCTTCAAACAGAGGCGCCAAAAGCCCCTACCATCCAAGAAATCGGTTCTATGGATCAACTACGCACCCTGGTTTCTTCTTCTGAAAAGCCGGTCGTTGTCTATTTCTATTCAAAAAGCTGCTCTCCCTGCCGGTCGTTTACTCTAACTTATGATATCTGGGCCGTCCAGTTTCACGAGAAAGCGCAATTTGTCAAAGTCAGCAACGACGTAGCTCCTGAAATTTTCAGAGCTTTCGAAATCCGCATGATCCCTTCTGTCGTAGTGTTGGATCCTAAGGGCAAGCTGATCTTTGAAGCACGCGGAGCAGAGCTAGCTAAACTCCCCTCTGTCCTAGAGCAGCCGAGATAACTAAGGCGTACTGAGATCGAAGTCCCGGATAGGGCTTCCCTATCGGCTTATCCTCCCCCCTAAAACCTTGAAATCCACTCCTAAGTCAAAAAGACTATTGCTAACTTCTAATCCTCTCACAGCATTTGACACAATGTAGCCTATTTGCTACAATTATGCTTAAATGGATCAAATCCAAATTGAAATTTATCAAGAACCTTCAGGAAAGCAGCCTTTTCTAAATTGGGAAAATGGGTTAAGCAGAGAAGTAAGAGCAATTGTGACAGCGCGTTTAACTCGTGTAAGGCTGGGCAATCTTGGTGATTGCAAGTCTTTCGAAGGGATAAATGAGCTGAGAATCGATTATGGGCCGGGCTAGCGCGTTTAGTTTGGGAAGAAGGGTAGAACCATAGTTATACTGGTTTGGGGAGGGGATTAAATCCACCCAGAAGAAGGATATTAAAAAAGCCAAGGTTTCCTGGCAGAATTACCAGGCAAAAACAAAGAGGGGATAAAAAATGAAAAAATCAAACAGTTACAAAGAACATCTCTTAAAACGGCTTCGAAATCCTAAAGAAGCTGCCGCTTACCTCAATGCTGCTTTAGAAGACGAAGATTCACGTGTTTTTCTCGTTGCTCTCAAAGACATTGCTGAGGCTAATGGTGGTCTTAGCAAGCTTGCACAAGAAGCAGATCTAAATCGAGAAAGCCTCTATAAAACTTTATCTCCCAAAGGCAATCCACGCTTTCAGTCGCTTATAGCTATTTTGCAGGCTTGCCATCTTGATATCTCTATTCGACCTGCTGCTGCATGACGAAAAAGCTTGTATAAGCTCTAAAATCTATAGCCAAACGTGCAAAGTCCGCCAAAATAGCTACGTGAAAAACGGGAGCTGTTCAAAAAGATATACAATGGCTCTAAACGAAAATCCCAATGTCTGTGAGACCCAAACCGGAATGTAATTGGAAGACCCACTTCAATACCTGCCACGGTCGATCCCCAATTCCTATGGTTATGGCCGACACCTCCGCCGATCATTCCTTTGAAGTTAAGCCCTAAGTTGAAAATAGAATTGAACTCATGGTCGTACAAAAGCCCAAAAACTCCGTAAACAACAGGGGATTTTTGGTAATAGTGACGCTCACGAAACTGGAATACTCCAGCGAAAAAGAACTGCGTTTCTGTCCATTCTTTGCAAAAGTCTTTGATTATTCCCGCTCCGAGAAAAGGCGTTACATGATCTCTTTTATTGTAGAAATAGTTGTGACCTATCCTAACCTCGGCATTTCCTAGAAGCCGATTGGAATGTCCCCGATCGTTAGAAAGCACATAGGTCGCCCACGCTTCGACACCGACATAAAGAGCATCTGTCTTGATTCTCTCATAAGATAGGTTCAAAGGAGAAAAACCA
>CAZFXE010000062.1:0-8099 GCA_964522945.1 uncultured bacterium | reverse complement strand
CTGCTGCGATTCCTGCGATGGTTTCTTTTTCTTTGTCTGAAGCGTTAGGATTTGTGCTCATCAGCGTTCCTACCATAATGTCGCTAATACAGTTTGAATTGGCAACCTGTGAAACAAAGGCGTTAACAGCACTAAACTTCCCGATGTTCATTGCTTTTGAAGTTGTAGAAGTTGTGCTTGCAGCGACTTCTTCGCCAACAGAAGCACCATCTTCTACTAAAGAAGATGCGCCATTTGTGGCGATATCTGTTAGTTCAATAGCTTCATCTGTGACGTCTTCTACAACAGTAACAGCTGCGTTAGCCACTTCTGCTGAAGCTCCAGCAAAGCCTGCTCCCAAAGAAGCAACGGCTAGCAATACACCAAAGGCTAGGTTGATATACCCTGTGACTTCCTGAATTTTAGCTTGGGTCCAACCACAGTCTTTACCGATAGCTTCTGCAATTTTAGAAGAAATAAAGCCGATGAGAGTCTTTCCACCTAAAAATGGTAAAGGTACTGTTGTAATAAGGATAACGACTGCTGCGAGGATAGCTGCAGTAGCACCCATAGTGAAGTAGGAAAGAGCAATCATTACGACAGAAAAGATCGCCAGCAGGAGCTTTTCCCACCAGGGTTTCTCTTCTGCTGCTAACGCTGCTTTAGCATTTTCTACGGCTTGATTACCTTCTCCAGTAACCGCATCAACGTTAACTTGAGCTACTTGGTTGTTGAGAGAGGCCATTTTTGTTTGGTTTAGAGCAAGCTCGCCTTCAACAAGGTGAAGGAGCTGGATCATCGCACACATCTGACTCATCAGTTCGTTGAGAGAGACGTTAGAGTTGCTTTGGCCCTTGCTATTAACAACCGTCAATTTGACGCTCGGTTCCTTCTCAGTTGAAGGAGGGGTATTGAGATACAGAGGATTCGTTGCCATAGTATTACCTGTTTTTTTGTATTATTTATTATTGTAATCTCATTGTTGCAAGAGCTGTATCGATAGAGTCTCCAACCATTGTAGTAAAGTTAGAACTATCGCCTTGGACACCTTGCATCAAGTTTGTGCCGGCGCTCGAATCTGTCGAAACAGACTGGTTGATCGCTTGGCCATTAGCGTTGCTTTCTTGAGTTTTTGTTTGGTAAGTAGTCATATCTAAGTTGTCTGCACCGGATGGTGTCCAGCCATCGGAGGAACCGCCGTGTGCATTTTCATAGTTTTGTAAGTCGGTGTTAACGGGGCCCATATATTGTTGATAGAGGTCTTTGTTCTCCTTAATCACGTTTTGGCTGGCTGCGTTCTGAAACTTAGCAAATGCCGCAACTTCTTCAGAGATATCGGCTAGCATATTAAGAAATGCTTGCTGAAGATTCATGTTCGCGTTGAGCAGCACGTCAGTTCCAATGATGTTGCTACTTGTTCCAGTCCCTGGTGTTACTATCTGGGAGTTAGTTACTGTAGTTGGGGTTGTCATAAATTACCTCTTTTTTAATTGTTATTATTAGTTTAGTTTCCTGCAGAAGACATCGCTTGAGTTGTTGCCTTCTCCATATTAAGGTTATCTTGTAGGATCGATGTTATTAAGCTTTCGAACTTGTCGATTACCTGTTGTAAAGACTGAACAGCTGTACCGACAGATTGCGACTGAGAAGAGGCAGCGTTAATCGCTGTACTTAAGTCGGAATTGATCTGCGTAAAGCTTGGAGGTACGATAGAAGGATTTGTTGGATCCATCGATACCTCGGTGTTCATGATTTTACAGAACCCATCCATTGTAATGGTTTGGTTTTTGCCGTTCCATTCTGTACCTGGAATAGGTGCGCCAGATAACGCGCAAGAATACAGCGTAGCGAGGGGAACTTGAACATAATAACCCGTAGGACCCCAACCAACGTGAAATTTAACCGATATCCCATTCGGACTGTTAAAGTCGCTAAAGAGCTGGTTGATAGATGCTTGGTCGGCTTGGAATCTCATATCACCAGGAAGTGTACTTCCGTTTCCGACAATCCCTTCAAGACCGGCTAATTGGTTATAAAAGGCTTGGATTGAATCCGGTGTCCAATTTCCTTGGTTAGTATTCCAAGATGATTGGAGAGCGTGTTGCGGGTTAATGATAGCGTTGGTCAAGGCATCCGTTTCGTTCGCCTTACCAGCCAGCTGAACCTGTTGGTCGCCGTTCATGCTCATCATAACGACAATGATCAGGAGGATCAGAGCTTCACCTGGTGGGAGACCTGCAATTAGGTCGTTGATCCAGTCATGCATCTGCTGGTTAGTTGCTTGTGTGTTTTGAGCGTTCATCGAGAAGTCTTGTTCGAATTGGAAAGCTTGTTCCATCATAAAGGTTTGCATCGTCATGCCTGAAGGCAGGGTATTTAACCAATTCTGCACTCCTGAGCTATTTAATGACTGAGCCGCATCGAGAAAAGGTTGTAGAAAAGTCGCACCTTGACCGACCAAGTTAGATAAATCACCGATCATTCCATTCAACGCAGCTTGAGCATCAGCTTCGGCTTGTTGGGGAGTTTCGCCTTTTTCGAGGGCTTGGTAGTAAGTACCTCCGACAATCGATTTAATGATATCATTTGCCATGGCAGCTAGGACAGAAGGTCCGCCAGCGCCTAAGGTCGCACCGAAGATTTGACCGATTTCTTGTTGACCTTTAGAGCCAAGTTGGTTCCAGACAGCACCGACGTTTCTGAAAAGAGCGTACATGTCGAGCTCGGTGTTAAAGTCGGCTTGGTCACCATTGGTTGCCCAAGTAAAGAGTTTGTTGATCTGCTGGACCAAGGCATTAATGTTAATTGTACCGTCTGCGTTATAAGGTATGCCTGTACCCCAAGTTTGGTTGTTAGAGATAGGGTCTTTAGGTCCGTAAGGTAAGTTATAGTTCGTACCATTTGAAGCTCCGGCGTGATAATTAGATTCGGCTTCAAGTTTAGAAAGCATAGCTGGTGTGAAGTAGATACCTGACATAAATTTTATTACCTTTGTTATTAAGTTAGAATGTCCCTATGTTCAGTATAAAGGAAATGTTAATATTAAGTCAAATTTTTATTTAACTACTTCAACTCCTTGATTAATAGTGGATTAGAGCAAAAAGAGCTAACCTGCATGATTATAAGTCATTTGAAATAAGCGGGTTGGTTTATTATTCAATAATTGGAATATCCTTTAATATCATAACAACTTCTTGGTTGTAAGGGAATTGCGCATAACTGGCTGGGGTTGATGGGGTTAGAATAAGTAATTGATTATCAGGGGGTATGAAAGCTTTATTATTCGGGAAAGCCTATATAGAGCTAGCCAGACCGCGCCTATATGAGGAGGGGTTCTTTGGATATATAAAGAGTTTGCGGCAAGCCACTTAGACTAACCCATTCAATCTTAATAGGATATCTCAGTTGAAATAAGAGTTATCCTGTATAGTAATTATATTGAAAAATATAAGTTTATGAAATAATATTAAATAAAGAGAGAGGTTTATAATACTATGGTTAATAAGCTGACAAAAAAACTGGATGAGTTTTTTAAAAACCCTTCTGCTTTATCAATGGCTCAAATGGAAGAGTTTATTCATGAGACCATCAAATTCTTCGATCATATCCGGACGACCATGGAGACAGGCACCGAAGAAGAAAAAAAAGAAGCCATTAAAGAGTCTCAAGAACTTCAAGAAAAACTCCAAAAATACTCAAAACTAGCCTACGAAAAAACTGGAATGTCCGAAGAAGAGGTTAAAAAGTTTCTGGAGAAAGGAAACTTTCCCGCTACAGATTTCCGACTTTTTAAAAATGCAGAACGAGAAATTAATGAGTTTCGTGAGAAGGCAACCCCAAAGCCTAAAATGAAACATCATGAAAAATGGGGTAAAAAAATATGACAGGAATTCCACCGGTTTCCAGTTCTACGCCTTCGTCTCAGTCCCAGCCGCAAAACTTGCTGGCTCTTGTTGCGGCTGCATTGTTACTTGCTGAGCTCGCAAAATCAGCTCCAACAGCTGGAAAAATGACTAGAGCAGCTTAACTTAAGGGCTTTCAAATGCCGATAGAATCACGATCGGTATAAGGCCTTCTTGTCTTAAAAAATATTCTGTCATTATGATGGCCACTCTTTGCTTTTCATCGTCCTTTATGCTAAATTGAAGGGATATGAGAAAACAGGTCTATTTAATCCCAAATGTGATTACTGCTTTTGCTCTGGCGTGCGGCCTCTTTGTGATCTTCAAGGTCAATATGGTCGGGCCGGGAGAGGGCAGCTATCAGGTATTGTTCACTTCAGTGATATTGATTCTACTGGCAGCATTTGCCGATTTATTGGATGGAGCGGTTGCCAGGGTGATCCGGGCTGAGAGTGAATTCGGGTTTGTTTTTGATTCTCTTGCCGATGCGGTCTCTTTCGGGGTAGCGCCGTCGGTCCTTCTATTAAAAAGCTTATCGCTAGAACAGGGCACGGGGCTGTCGTTCTTTGCGGTCGTTGGAGCGATGGTTTATTCGATCTGTGGGATATTGAGATTGGTCCGGTTCAGTGTGAGGACTACGCTAGCCAAGGGCAATACCCAAGAAGAAGCGGCCCAGAAGAAGAATTTCACCGGCCTTCCGATCCCTGCAGCAGCCATTGCTGCGGTCTCCACTAACCTCTTTTTCGTCACCCCATATGCAGGAGAATGGTTTAATTTAGCAGAGACCTCTTCAGCCATTGTGCTCACTTGTATCTGGGTGGTTTTAGGATTTTTAATGATCAGCAGGTGGAAGTTCCCCAGCTTAAAAGCGCTCCATTTTAGAGTCCCTTCCTTTCAGCTTGTTCTGATGACAGTCATTTTAGCGATTTTTGTGCTATACGGCTTCTTGCATTACTTCCCTATTATGCTATTTGGACTCACGTGGGGCTATATCGTCCTAGGGGTGATCCTATCGGTGATTAGGCTGATCGCAGGTAAGAAATCGAAGACATTGGAAGACTTTGAGCCCGATGAAGAAGAGGATACTGAATGATCGCCTTAAGCCTTGCGCTGCTACTGCTTTGCGCTTTGGGCTATTTGGGTTATCGTCATCAAAAACTCTTAATTCGATGTGCGCTGGCTGAAGAAAGAGTCAAAAGCCAAGAAGAGCTAAAAGAGTCGTTCCGGATAGCTTCTGCAGAAGCGATAGGGCAGACCAACCAGTCTCTTTTTGAATCCCAACAGAAAGATTTAGAAGAAAAGCAAAAAGCCATCGGCGTGATGGTCGAGAAGATCCATGCCCAGATGAGGCTCTTGGAAAACGAGCGGAAAACCGATCACGGCCAGATGAAGCAACAGCTTCATGCCCTCATGGATGCCGAGCATCAGCTGAAGTCAGAGACATCTAAGCTAGTGAAAGCTCTAAGGTCTCCTGCAGGAAGAGGCCGGTGGGGCGAGATTCAGCTGAAACGCGTTGTTGAGCTCGCTGGCATGCTAAACCACTGTGATTTTTTTGAGCAAGGATACGATCTGACGGAAGGACAAAGAAGGAAACCTGATTTAATTGTCCGCCTTCCAGGAGATAGACAAGTCGTTATCGATGCGAAAGTGCCTCTGGAATCTTACTTGGATGGAATTGATACAGACGATGAGCCGATCCGATTAGAGAAATTCCGCCAGCATGCCCGGCATGTCAAAGACCACATCACAACATTAGGAAAAAAAACGTATTGGGAGCATTTTCAGCCCACGCCAGAGTTTGTCGTATTATTTTTGCCTTCGGAAACGATCTTTGCCATCGCTATGGAAGCCGATCCCTCGCTCATTGAATATGGCGCAGGTCAAGGCGTGATCATTGCAACACCAACCACACTTATCGCTCTTCTTCGCGCAGTCGCATACGGATGGAAACAAGAGAGCTTGTCTCGGCATGCGCAAAAAGTCAGTGATTTAGGTCATGAGCTCTATAAGAGAATTTCAGATATGTCAGGACACTGGTCGCATGTTGGAAAGGCGCTTGATCAAGCGGTCACAGCTTTTAATCAAGCGACGGGATCTTTAGAAAGAAATGTTCTGACTAGTGCAAGAAGATTTAGCGAACTCGGTGCTGCCTCTTCACTTAACCCGATTAAAGAAATCGAAGTGATTGAATCAGCAGCCAGAAAGCTCGTCAGTCCAGAAATGAAAGATTCTTAGGAGAATTTAGCCAACTTTTCTTTGACAAATTCTTGGTAATGATTTGCAGTGAGCTTATTTAGGAAATCTGCAGCTTGGTCTTTTGTTGCGCCGGATTTTCTATAAATGCCGATCCAGTTTTCTATGACTTTTTTATTGAACGGATCAATCTCATCATCTGGGTCTTCAATAAAGTCAATCAACAAAACTTGTTCATTTTCTAAAACGAAATTTTGCAAGTGGAGGTCCATTGGGAGCTTTTGTTCGACTGATATGTCAAAAAAGCGGCTAACTTGGAGTATTTGCTTGTCATTCAGTGGGTCGACTTCCCCTGAGACTTTTCGTTGAATAATGTAGCCATCTTGTTCTGCCGTGTTGGCGTTGTAAATCTCTACAACTGGCAATCCAGCGGCTTTTACAGCACGATAATTTTCAATCGCATTGTGAAGAAAATTCCGTAACTCTGTCTCTATAAATCCAGTATTTTCTCCATGATACGCTTTTAACACGATATCAGAATTGTTTACTCCAGGAATGATGGGGTTTTCATTGCCTTCTAAAGTGTAGACATTTGAATAGTTTCCCTTGGCAAGATAAGTTACATTGTATTTAAAAGTACCAGTGGAGAGAGCATCGTGCTGTTGTTTAAATACAGAGTTGGTTCTTGATCTTTTATAAAGAAGCGGAGGGCATTTTTTTTCATTAGCTGTTTCGGCCAGTGTAAAGGGAATGAAAAAGTTTCCAGGTTTCGATTCTTCGTGTTCTCTGCAGTCGTATCCTCTAGGGTCTATAGCATTCGGGATAGCGAATAAACTTTTCACTTTGGGTTCTGATATTTTTGCAAATTGGGGAGGTGGTACTTCGCGACGACCAGAGCGATTTTTTAGGGGCATTTTAGTAGGAGATGTTGAAGGAGAAATGGGAAATGCAGCATCGGTTATTCTACTATTTGCATAAGATGCCTTAGATGGGAGAGGAACAAAATAATAATCAGGTTCAAGAGTTCTTTTATTGTTTTTTGAAGTGGGAGATGATTGACAATCTAGACCCTTATTTATTTTTTTTTGTGCTGTATTATCAGTTTTTTTGCTTAAAGCACCAAATCGTGTAGGTGATTGTATTTGAAAATCTAGGAAATCTGTTCTTGCGCTTGTTGGTTTTATTGTCATAAAAATTATTTTGGTTACTGTTTATTCCATGATTATAACAACAATTAATTCATTAATCAATATTTTTTACTTAAAAATAATATTTTAATTCTATTTATATTTAACTGTCAGTTGGTTGTGTTAAAATATTTCTTATTGTAATGGTAATTCTTCATTCAGAAAAGTGTAAGGTATTGTGGGTAAGGTGGTTAATGTTAAGTTGTTATAGATGAAAGAGTTAAGAATGGTTTTTTAAGTAGGCAATCCAGTCGGGATCTAGTCCTGCTAATAGGCGGTGATTGGGGTAGAATTGGGGGCCTTTGGCGCGGGTTGGATTGAGGAGCGGGGGGAGGCTTTCTCTCCAGGTTTTCCAGTTGGAATCTTCAGGGTTTTTGAGGTTTTTAAGCCACCGGCAGCCGAAGGAGACGTGCTTGATCTCGTCTTCAAAAATCCCTTCCATAAGCTGGCTTGAGAGGATATCGCCATTCTCGGCAAAGACCGCTCCATAGAAGGGGGCAAAGTCAAGGTTGGCCATCTCAAATGTCAGGCTAAGGGTGCTGATGTAGCGAAGGGGTGTTGTTAAATGAGGCACGTAGGCCCAAAAGTGGCGGTAGAGGGGAAGGTCGCCAAATTGGACTCCGAGGTCTTGGAGTCTTTTTTGATACCGTCTGACGTGCTCTTGTTCTTCTTTGAGGGTATGTATAATGCCCTTGCGAAAGTGGGGAGGGGCTTCGGGGAAGGCAAGCAGGGCATAGGCCATGATTTCGACGGCGAGGAGTTCATGGCCGGCAAAACGATGGAGGCAGACGGCCCGTTTATCGGGATTGCTCATTTCGATGACTTTGGTGAGTTTGTC
>CAZFXE010000061.1:0-8247 GCA_964522945.1 uncultured bacterium | reverse complement strand
TTTCTTTGCCTTCTTTCAAATCGGCAATGACTTTTTCTTCCATCTCTTTTTCATTAAACTGATGGAAGCTTTTAAGGGGTTTGTTGATCTGGTATTCCTCGAGGAGGAATCGGCTGTGGCGGGTATCTTCGCACAGGATGTAGTCGCACACCTTCAGAACTTCTATGGCACGCAAGGTGATGTCTTTGAGGTTGCCGAGGGGAGTTGCGACTAAGTACAACATATAGGTGGCACTCGGAATCGAACCGAGGGTGGAAGCTTTGCAGGCTTCTGCCTTACCACTTGGCTATGCCACCGAAACGGCAGTATTATGCGTTAAAACTTAAATGTGGTCAATTATAAGGAAGAGGTGAATGTAAATAAAAAATTTTATTCTATAGGGCTACCCTTATTTTTTGACGATTTAGACCGCCTTCTTGAAACTAAATTTCTTGCTAAGTTTTTGCAGAGATTTTAGATTGGGCTACGAGTAATAATAGGTTAATAATGAAATTCACCAAGCTTTCACAAATCGGACAGTGTCTTGAGCTCAAAGTCGAAGAAAAGGACATCACCGGCTTTTGCTTTGATAGTCGAGAAGTCAAAAAAGGGGAGCTCTTTTTTGCTTTAAAAGGGGCTCATTTTGACGCCCATGGATTTTTAAAAGAAGTCGCTTCTCGAGGAGCCGCAGCAGCTGTCGTCGATGCCTCTTATCTGGGTGAAAACTTTGGGCTTCCTCTATTAAAGGTGCCAGATGTTGTGGAAGCTTTACACAAGCTTGCCAAGACTATCCAAGCACTGCGCAAGCAACGTGTTGTGGCAGTCACGGGGTCTGTTGGAAAGACAACAACAAAAGAATTTATTGCGACATTACTCTCTCGGAAATACACCGTCTCTAAAACTCCAGGAAATAGCAATTCACAAGTGGCTCTTCCAACAGCCATCTTGAATGCTGACGGAAAAGAGGAAATTTTCATTGCTGAAATGGCCATGAGTGCTGCGGGACATATTCGGAAACTGGTCGATGTCGCTCCTCCTGAAGTCGCTGTTGTGACAAAAATCGGGCATGCCAATATCGAATATTTTGAGGATGGATTTGAAGGGATCGCCGCTGCCAAGGCCGAGATCTTGTCTCATCCAAAGACTACCCATGCGATCTTGAATCGCCAAGTTTTAGCGTATGGGGCGTTTCAAAAAGAATACTCTTCAAAAAAGATTGTTTTTGCCGTCGATCCGGAGCAAGGAGATTATGTCCTAGAGGAGGGATGGTATATTAAGGAGGGGCAGGCCTCCAGTCAGGGCTTCCGGCTTCCCTTTAAGGCGTCCCATTTATGCGAGAATTTTATTGCAGCGGCATCTGTCGCCAGGATTTTGGGTCTTTCTTGGGAGGAGATTATCTCCGGAGCCCACCATCTTAAAACGGTCGATAAACGGTTTGAAAAAATCGAAAAAAATGGATTTGTCATTATTAATGACTGTTATAACGCCAGTCCTGAATCGATGGAAGCAGCTCTTTCGAATCTGCCCACTCCTTCCTTTGGAGGAAAGACCATTGCGGTTTTTGGTGAGATGGTTGATCTGGGAGGCTACTCGGAACAAAGCCATCGGGATATTGCTCAATTCGCCTCGAAGAAAGTCGATCATTTTCTCTGCTACGGAAAAGGGTGTTTGCCCATGCTGGATGTCTTTAATAAAGAGGGCAAGCCTGCAGAATTCTTCCGCGACTTAAAACAGCTGAAAGAAATGCTCTTTGAGATTTCCAAACCTGGCGACGTCATTTTGATCAAAGGATCAAGATCGAATAAGCTCTGGCAGATCCTAGAATAAAAATTCAGTGGTAGCTTTTTTCACCCAATTTTTTTTCTCTTGGGACAATTTGGGCTCATCTCTTAAGATGAAGACTTCCACATGCTATTACTACTGTTTACGTACCTCACATCTTTGGGATGGAAAATTCCAGCTGCCTTTTCATATTCGTCAACGCGGATGATGCTCGCCGCTCTGACAGCGCTCCTTGTTACCATTTTTCTAGGGCCTCGATGCATCAAAAAACTTTATGAATTAAAGACAGGACAGTCGATCCGGGTCGAAGATTGTCCGATGCTTGCTCAACTGCATGAAAAAAAGAAAAACACCCCCTCCATGGGTGGAGTTTTGATCCTATTTTCGATCTTCATTGCCTTGATGCTTTGGATGGACCTATCAAATGTCTTCACCATTATTTTCCTACTCACCATCTTCTGGCTTGGAGGAATTGGTGCCTATGATGATTATCTCAAGCTGAAATATAAAAATTCTAAAGGTCTGAACGGACGCAAAAAACTCCTGGCTCAAATCGCTTTTGCCGCTGTGATTGGAATCTACGGCATGGTGCCTGGCGTTGCGGAGAATATGCAAGTCGGCAATGAACTCATCCCTCCCACTGCCAAAGAGCAGATCCAATCAATCAAGCCTGTCGTTGCGGTGCAGCTTTCTACTTCTGAGTACATGACCCAATATTACGTGCCCTTTTTTAAAGACCCCGTTATCCAATTGACAGGAGGGCTGACCATTTTAGGCATTTTGATCACGATCTTCGTGATTACCGGATCATCTAATGCTGTCAACCTGACTGATGGTCTGGATGGACTAGCTGCTGGCTGTGTTGTCTTGGTTGCGGGAGTCTTGGCTTTGGTGGCATTTTTCTCTAACAATATTGAGATGTCGCGCTATCTGAATATCCTCTATATCGATGGGGCAGGGGAGATCGCTGTCTTTCTGTCAGCCACGATGGGAGCCTGTCTTGGATTTTTATGGTTCAATGGCCATCCGGCCCAGGTTTTTATGGGCGACACCGGATCTCTTGCGCTTGGCGGAATCTTAGGCGTAGCTGCGGTATTGCTTAGAAGAGAAGTTTTGCTTGCACTTGTCGGCGGTGTTTTTGTCGCAGAAACTCTCTCGGTCATTCTACAAGTCGCCAGTTATAAACTCCGCGACAAAAAGCGGATCTTTTTATGCGCTCCGCTCCATCACCACTTTGAGTATAAAGGGTGGCCTGAAACAAAAGTCGTTCTCCGTTTTTGGATCATTGGGCTATTACTAGCCGTCATTGGAGCCATTTCTCTAAAAATACAGTAAGATACTCACTAAGTCTTATCTTGCTGGTTAATTCTTGAATTTTAGATCAAATAAATTTATCGTGTTCGGGAATATTAAAGTTCGCAGCCCATTTTTTGGCATGTGCGTGCAACAAATCAGAAGGTCTTTATGTCCAATGTGACGAACGTTACCGGGCTGAACTCCAGCCTTTCTTACCACCGTGCTCAGGGCGATGTATCTACCCATGGCTTGAGCACTGACACGGCGAATAATTTGGGTTATGGTGTAGGGAAACTCGTCAGAGGGGCCTTTGATAGCCTTTGGAATACATGGCAAAAAATGTGGACTCCAGCACCTTCAGCTGCAGAGATTGCCGGGCAAAGAAACTACATGATCTATAAAGAGGGTTTGAAGGAATGTGTCAAACTACTCGGACCAGCTCTTACTAAATTGGAAATGAATCCAAGGGATCTTAGCGCACTAAAAAAAGTGGAACAATTGTCAGCGCATTTCGCTCGTTATTTAAAGCCTAGCGCTGAAGGAAATTTGCGGGAGTTGCAGAACGAAATTCTCAAGTCGCTGGAAGAAAGAGTATCCGCCATAGCTCATCGGAACATGAGCAGTGCTCTTAGTAAATGGATGCCCGTTTTCTTCCAAGCAAGCAATCAGAAGAGGCAAGAGCCAACTTTTCCAACGCGCACTCCAAGCAAAGCTCCAACTCTTGCCCCGACTAAAGCTCCAACGCGCACTCCAACTAGCGCTCCAATAAGTAATCCTACCAGCCGTCCAACTAACCACCCAACTCACACGCCACCAGACTTTCCTACTGCCGCTCCAACTGTTGCAATAAATGATACTGGCTTAATTGTTTTTCTAAGTTGTGGAGTAAGTGCACTCCTCGTTGTCTTAGGTGTCGTGATTTATAGGTTTAAGAAAGAAGAGAAGGAAGAGGAAAAGCCAAGCGAATCAGGCAGATTGCTTATCAATACGAAAACTTGAGCTGCTTATTATATTTGAGACAAAGATTTTCTCGCTGCGCAGGTTTGCTCTGGTTGAGATGAAAAAATCGGAGAGGGGATACACGTCAGACATTGTCGTTTACTACAACGTCTAGATGGATATAATTACAAGGAGCTCAGTAGTGCCTTCCTTCAGAGGGTAATGCGATTGGGTTCGGGTGTTAATCTTTAATGAAAATTCTTGTCATCGGTTTAGGAAAAAGCGGACGGGCAGCCTATGACCTTCTCTTGAAGGAAGGCCACAGCGTCGTCGGCACGGATGACAATTCTGATCTTCTCAATCAATTGGCTTTGGAAGGCATCAACATTCAGACTCATCCTCGAGTCGAAGAATTCGATCGTATCGTTCTTTCACCAGGCATTCCACCTACTAATCCTCTCTATATTAAAGCAGTCGAGCTGGGAAAAGAAATTACCGCCGAGGCTGAACTTGCTTTAAGCCGCTTGCACCAACCCTGCATTGCCATCACGGGGACCAACGGAAAAACAACTGTTACACTGCTGACCGAACATGTTTTAAAGATGAGCGGTCTAAAAGCTTGTGCGCTCGGCAATGTCGGCATGCCGCTGACGTCTTATCAAGGCGAGCCCCAAGAAATCATGGTCGTAGAATTCAGCTCTTTTCAATTAGAGCTGATGAAAACACCCATTGTCGATATCGGAATTATTTTAAACATTACGCCAGATCATCTCGATCGGTATACTACGATGGAAGAGTATGCTAAAGCCAAATGCCAACTGCAAGATTTGATGAAATGTTCGGGAAATTTTTGGGTGCATCAAACCGTTGTTCAAGAATTTGGATCACTGCTCAAAAAAAATTATCAGACATACGGAACCGATCGCAAATGCACTAGCTGGACCGATCGATCTTCACTGAGATCAGGTGAAAACATTGAAACGATTTTGCCTATCCGCTATAGAAGTTTGGGGGATCACGAAAGCGAGAACGTTTTGGCTGCATGGATCCTATGCAAAAAATTTGGAGTCAGCTCTGCTGCATTTTTAGAGGGTCTGGAGACTTTTAAAAAACCGGCGCATCGTATAGAATTTGTCGCCACTTTGGATGGCGTTGACTATTTTAACGATAGCAAGGGGACCAACATCGATGCGGCGATCAAAGCTGTCGAAGCAATGACAAAAGATGTCGTTCTGATTGCCGGCGGTGTTGATAAAGGGTCTTCTTATGCGCCTTGGAAGAAGAGTTTTGCGGGTAAAGTGAGGCAGGTGTTTGCAATAGGCCAAGCTGCTGCAAAAATTGCCCAAGAATTAAGACCAGAGTTTGAAGTAGAAATTGTTGCCACCTTGCAAGAAGCGGTTGAATGTGCCCGCACTATAGCTAAAGAGGGGATGAGCGTGCTGCTCTCTCCTGGATGTTCGAGCTACGATATGTTCAAAGATTACGCCCACCGAGGCGATGAATTTAAAAAGTTAGTCTTAAGAAATGGAGAAATAATATGAACCGAAGAGATACCATTATCATTGCAGTCCTGCTCAATGCCGGACTTTTGATCGTGCTGTTTGCCACCAGCGTAAAATCGGATAAAACCGAAGAAGTCGTACCGACTACGGTGCTGTCTTCCAATCATCCTGAAGTCCAATCTGCGCCAACATCTATTGCGGCAGCTCATAAAGCTTCTGCGGGTGCGGATCAACTCGATCAAGTGATCCAGCAATACGTTACTCCTCAAGTGACTGGTCAAACAGAAACACAGCCGAACTTTCTTGCAGATCTACAAGCTCTGGGAACAGATACCTCGACTCCTGTTCCTGTCATGGAACACGCTCCAGCGATAGTCGAAAACCATGCAGCGGGGCAGTCTTTTGGCGAAGTTACAGTGAAAAAAGGCGATGTTTTAGAAAAAATCGCTCGTCAACACCACGTCTCTGTCAACGACCTTATGAAGGTCAATAAACTCTCTTCATCACGTTTGAGAATCGGTCAGACTTTAAAAATTCCAGGCAGTGGATCTAATCATTCCGTTGCAACAGTTTCTAGTGAGACTGCTCAATACTATACGATTAAAACAGGCGACAATCCTTGGACGATCGCAGTGAAACATCATATGAAAGTCGATGAGCTGCTCAAATTGAACAACATGAACGAAGATAAAGCCCGCCGTCTAAAACCAGGCGATCGGATCCGCATCAAGTAAATGCCAAGGAAAAGTCTTTTATTACTCTTGTGCGTTCTTGTTCTATTCATTCTGGGACTTTCCATGGTGTTCAATACAACATCGGCGGAAGTCCTAGATCGCGCTTTGGCTAAAAGCACACACCATGCTGTCGTCAGACAGCTGCTCTATGCCATATTGGCGGGAATTTTAGCTGCAGGCGTTTGGTTTTTGGGCTTTGATCAAATCTTAAGGCTTAGCGGATTTTTCTTAGGTTTTGTGACATTTCTTCTTGTCCTTGTGTTCATCCCCGGGATCGGACAGTGTTTGAATGGCGCCCATCGTTGGTTGGGAATCGGAAGTTATTCTTTTCAGCCATCGGAGCTGGCCAAGTATCTGATCCCTCTCTATTACATCTCCTATATAACCTCTAATAAAACGACTCTTGTCCTCAAAGACTTTCTCAAATTGCTTTTAAAACTTGCCGTTCCTATGGGACTTATCTTAATTGAGCCTGACAATGGAACCGTCGCTATCATTATATCAAGTCTCTTGGTCCTTTTTCTACTCACCAAGATCCGATGGGTCTATTGGGGACTGCCCCTGCTCGTTATTCTCGGCACTGGAGTCGCTGTCGCTTCCCAGATGCCTCACGTCCACACCCGCATACAGATCTATCTTCATCCCGAATTAGATCTTCAAGGCAAAGGCCACCAGCCGCATCAGGCCAAAATTGCAGCAGGATCAGGCAGAGCATTTGGCAAGGGGCTTGGCGAGAGTCTTCAAAAACTCAATTATCTTCCCGAAGCAAGAAGCGATTATATTGCTGCTATTTTTGCAGAAGAGTTTGGTTTTGTCGGCATCTCGGCACTTGTTGTTCTATACACTTTGATCGGTTATTTGGGATTTTCTATCGCTGCTGAGACCGATAACCTCCCGGCTTTTTATACGGTGGCTGTTTTTACTTTCCTGATCTGTTTCCAAGCCTTCTTGAATCTGGGAGTTGTCTCAGGGTTATTACCAAGCAAAGGAACAAACCTTCCATTTTTCAGCCACGGGAGCTCTTCCTTGCTTGCCAATTTGATTGTGATCTGCATTATTTTAAACATCGCTAATAAGAAAACCAACTATGCCATTACCTAAAATATTAATCGCGACCGGAGGGACGGGAGGGCACATCTTCCCTGCTCAGGCCCTTGCTACTGAACTTCTCGAAAAAAACTATGAGCTGCTTTTTGCCGGCGGCGGATTAAAATCCAACCGTTATTTCAACCGCAGTAGGTTTCCTTATGCGCAAATCGCTAGCGCTACGCCTCTGAAGGGAAATCCTTTTACGTCTCTCTTCCGGATTGGAAAGGGAATCAAGGAAAGTTTAAATCTCCTCGACAGATTTAAACCCGATATGGTTGTCGGCTTCGGCAGTTTTTATTCGTTCCCGGTACTCGCCGCTGCCCGCTGGAGAAAAATCCCTATTATTCTTTTTGAGCCCAACGCAATTCCCGGAAAGGTCAATCGCCTTGTCTCAAAGTGGGCGCTTCTTTCCGCTGTGCAATTTTCTGAAGCCGGCAATCAGCTCTCTGGTACCATCATCGAAGTGAAAATGCCCGTCGGTGAAAGAAAACAGCTCGACGCCGGCGTCGCCAGAGACTATTTTTATCTCGATCACCAAAGCTTCACATTCCTCGTCTTCGGCGGATCTCAAGGCGCCGAATCGATCAATCGGCTTTTCTCTGAAACGATTCTGAAAGTCATTGCTCCTGCAGCTTTTCAAGTCATCCATATCACCGGAAAGACCGATAGCGCAGAACTCATAAGGCGGCAATACGAAGCCGCTGGCATCCGTGCTTGCGTCAAAGCATTTGAAGAACGGATGGATTTGGCCTGGAGCGCTGCCGATGCCGTTATGGGACGCTCAGGCGCTGCCAGCATTGCAGAACTTATTAAATTTGAAGTTCCCGGCATTCTGGTTCCTTTTCCTAAAGCCGCTGATGACCATCAGACTAAAAATGCTCTCTTTATCGAAAAAGAAGTCGGAGGAGCGATCACCTGTCCTGAAT
>CAZFXE010000060.1:0-8287 GCA_964522945.1 uncultured bacterium | reverse complement strand
GGCTTGTATTACTCTCTTTGATTCCTCTATCGCTGACAGCTTCAGCGAATAAACCTGTCCCTCCTGCTGGAGTTGTCGATCGTCAAATTGAATTAGAATACGACGCAAAAGAAGTCGATGCTGAAAAACAGATCCCTCTCTTAGAGATCGATATCCCTGAGCAGAGGTTTGACATGGGGGATGAGTCTACTCAGATTGACTCGGTCAAGTTCAAAGGCAATACGGTCATCTCTTCAAGAACTCTCCGAAAGAGTGTTAAAGAGTTCCTGGGCAAAGAACTCTCCATGAAAGAAATTTACGAAATATGCCAGGCTGTCCAGACAATATATGCCGAGAGAGGCTATTTTCTCGCCCGCGCTTTTGTTCCTGCTCAAGAGGTCGAAGATGAAACGCTGACGATCGAAGTGATTGAAGGAAAGCTGGGCCATGTTTCTGTCATCGGCAATGAGCACTATAGTGAGAGCTTCATCGCTAGGCATTTTGCTAAATATCAGGGAAAACCGATCAATTACGATCAGATTCTCAGGGCCTTGCTCTTGTTGGATGAAAATTCCGATTTGGATGTCGGTGCTGTTTTTAAAAAAGGGACTGAATTTGGAACTGCCGATCTCATTGTCCGTGTTACTGACAACCGTCCACTCCACATCATGATCGACCATAACAATTACGGTTCGGACCATACATCGCATCATCGAACGGGTACGCGCTTTGATTGGGGCAATTTGCTTTTAGATGGCGATATGCTGACGATCACGGAAGTCGTTGGTTCTCCTTTATCGAGCCTCAATTTTACAAGCGCCCTCTACCATGTCCCGATCTACACCTATGGCAGTTCGATGGACTTTTCTTACCTCTTTGCCAATTTTAAGACCGATAAAGTCGATCACATCAAGTACACTGGCCGCTCGCACATTGCAACGGCCCGTTTTAACCAAGCTTTGCAAAGAACGCGCAGGCTCAATACCGATATTTTTACGACCTTTGACTATAAACAGATCCAAAACTTTGGAAATGGGATCGAATCTTCCTATGACAAGTTAAGGATTTTGACAGGAGGGGGTCAAATCGATTATATCGATGGATGGAAGGGAAGGAACCTCTTTTTGATTTCCGGCGGCTGGGGAATCCCCCGTATCATGGGTGGCAGCAGTGTTAATTCCAAAAGCAGCAGCCGAGTTCACGGAGGGGGACGCTTTGTCAAACTCAATGGAGGTTGGAAGCGTCTACAAAAACTACCTTTTGAGTGTTTCTTGCTAATTAACGCGCAGATGCAATACGCCTTTGATAAACTGCCTCTTCCTGAACAGATCTACATCGGGGGAATCGACAATGTGCGCGGATACCAGCTCGCAGCAGGTATTGGCGACCATGGGCTTTATGGCACTGTCGAGCTTCGAGTCCCTCCTCCCATTTTACGGGCCCATAAAATTCCTTGGACCGATACTACGTGGGGAGAGTTCCTTCAATTTGTAGGATTTGTCGACCATGGACAGACATTTGGCTTTGGACAAGATATTTTACGTGAGATTGGATGGAAGAATGGCAAGAAGAAAAAAAAGCATGTCCACTTCGACCGCGCCATTTTAACTGCTGCAGGAGCTGGCGTCCGTCTTTACGGTCCCTGGAAAATCGAATGGAGCCTCGATGTCGGCTATCCGCTGACAGATAAGCACAGATCTTCCGAAACGATCGTTTATTTCAGGGTAGCATGGAAAATTCTCTGAAAACCGTTTTACTTTTTTTGGCCTGTCCCTCCCTCATGCTGGCCCTGATTGAAGAGCCTCAATCCACCTCAGGAGTGACCTTTGAGAATCCCAATGACAAGACACAGCTGATCCGAGCACCTGACAAATCGGTGATCAATTGCAAAAAGTTCAATGTCGGCAAAGAAGAAACCGTTTATTTTATCCAGCCCGGTCCCAAAGCTAAAGTCCTTTGCCGCATTACGGGTAAAGAAGCTTCGATCATTGAGGGGACTCTTAAAGCCGATGGCCGTTTATTCCTCGTCAATCCTCAAAGTATTTACTTCCGCGAAACCGCTAAGGTCGATGTCCATTCCTTGATTGCTTCGACTCTCAATATCAAAGATGAAGACTTTGTCAAAGGCAACTACAAGTTTTTTCTCGATAGCGATGCGAAAGACAGCGCCATTGTCAACAAAGGCCAAATCACCGCAGGGCAAGACGTTGTCTTCATGGCTCCTCAGATCACGAACCAAGCTGTCATCAAAGCTAAAGTTGCATTTTTAGGCGGGGAACTCATCACGCTCAATTTCGAAGGCGACAATCTCATTTCTTTTGCGGTCGATGAGCCTCTTAAAAAAGGTTTCATCGAACAAGCCGGCCAGGTCGCCGGTCAGGAAGTCTTTCTGAAATTGCGTGTTGCCGATGAGATGATCAGAAGCGTCATTAACGTCGAGGGTATTGAGCCGGCCACCAAGATGCAATTCGAAAATGGAAAAATCTATCTCACAGCCGGCAGTTCTATCGCAGCTCCAAAAATTAAAATCGAAGGCCCGCTCGTTGAAACAGCTGGCGGTTTTACAGGAGTTTCGAAACTGGAAATCAACGCTAAAAAAGAGATGCAGGTGTTAGGCGGCACCATCAAAACTGCCCTGGGGCCGTCTGAGGTCTCGCTAAGAGCCGGCCAAGGCGTACTGACGATTGATGGCCCTTTTAATTTTCTTAAAGATCCAATCAAAGACAAAGACACCCCAAAAACCTTGACTTTTTTCGGCAAGATCATCGACCAAAATGCTGTTGTTACAAGCAAGAGCTCCCTCACATATTCAGCAGACACTATTCTATTAAGTGCTGATACCAATGCACCCCAGAGCCACATCACGTTTAATGGGCCTGTCATCATCGATGGAGCTAACGTAAACATTACGAGCGGCCGCATCATCGGAGACATTAAATTTAATTCGACGCTCGATGCTGATCGTCCTTCTCGCAATCTGACGATTTCCAATGGAAAGCAATCAGGTACGGTGACTTTTAAAGATGCCGTTGGCTCTAAAGGACCTTTTTCTCAGCTCTCCATTGAGACAGGAAAGCTTGTCTTTTCTAATATCGGTGACAAAAGTCGATCAGGGGCTGAAAAACTGTTAATTAAAGCATCAAATGTCGAATTTCTCGGCACAGTTGTCCATGCAAATGAACAGAGTTGGGACGCCGGTAACTTTCACCTTAAAAGCGGGGAGCACACGACTTTCATTTCGCGAGAAAAACCGCTGATATTTTCTGCTACAACACACCTCGTTTTAAGTTCGCAAACAAATGTCGTTTTTGAGACGCATGGGGGGCTTTTTGAGCATTCCAAACTATCTGGTGATCATCATCAATTTGTGACCATCAATACCGGGCATGGGCACTCCAAAATCGGTGAATTTAATGGCAACCTGGGACCGCTTCATGTTCAGAGCCGCGGTATTCAAATCATGGGAAAAATCAATGTCGGCACCATTTTTATGGAAGCTCAGGACATTATTTGCTATGCCGCCGATTCCCAGGGAAAAACTTTCCAATATGAGCTGCTTTCCAAAGGAGAGGTCACTCTCAATGCTAGGCGCGGGATGGTCGGGACCAAAGAATTGCCTATTCTTCTACAATCAGAAGGCAAGCTTTTTCTCGGTGCAAAATCTTATGCTTATGTGGATGGTTCCTTTAAACATGGTTTCCCTTATGTTTATCAAAAAAATCCCCCACCGTGGATGATCTACAACGACACGGAAATTCAGTATGTCTTCAATGAAGAGATTTTTATGGAGGAAGAAGATATCATGTCACTGACTCCCGATCTTTTGCATATAATCCCATATGGATTTGTAGATGCCTCGCATTTCGCCTTCCGACGAGCTGCGATTTATTGTACCCAAGGCGACTCGAAAGTTGGTGATTCGACTGATGAAGCTTCCGGTGTTGATGTAGCGCAAGCAGAGGAATGAATGTTTGATGTTATCGTGATCGGCGGTGGAGCTGCTGGGATCTTTGCAGCTCTAGCAGCTAAAGCATTCCATCCTGATCTTTCTGTACTCGTCTTAGAAAAGACTGCCGTCCTTCTTTCCAAAGTCAAAGTCTCCGGCGGGGGCCGCTGCAACGTTACCCATTCCTGCTTCGATCCTAAACAGCTCGTCAAAAATTATCCCCGCGGTGAAAAAGAACTCCTTGGACCTTTCCACAGATTCCAACCCCGCGACACCATCGAATGGTTTGAGTCCCGCGGTGTGAAACTCAAAACAGAATCCGACGGCCGGATGTTTCCCATCACCGATTCTTCTTCCACCATCATCGAGTGCCTACTCTCCGAAGCCCGCAAGCTCGGTGTTGAAATCCGTCTTCGCCAGCGCGTGGAGAGAATCGAAAAAGGATTCACTGTTCATCTGAAAGAAAACCCTTCCCTCACGTGCAGCCACCTTATCTTAGCTACCGGCAGCAGCCCTGAAGGCTACTCCAATGCAGAATCTCTCGGACATACGATTGTACCTCCTGTGCCTTCCTTATTTACTTTCAACGTGCCGACTTCTCCTCTCAAAGAACTCAGCGGCATCTCTGTTGACTTAGCGACTGTCGAAGTTGGAACTTTTACTCAAGTTGGGCCTCTTCTCATTACTCATTTTGGATTCAGCGGCCCTGCGATCCTCAAGCTCTCTGCGTGGGGAGCTAGGTTTTTGCATGAAAAAAACTACCGCATGCCGTTTTCTATTAATTGGGTCCCTAAACTTTCCCAAGAAGAGCTTTTCCAAAAACTTGTCCAACTGAAAGAGCACTCTCCCCAAAAGACACTTCTAGCCCTTAATCCTTTTTATTTTCCTAAAAACCTCTGGAAAGAACTCCTAGGTATCGACAAAACCCTTGCCAACCTGTCCAAAAAGGAACTTCAAGAGCTCGCACAGAAACTCCATGCCGATGTCTATCAGATGGATGGCAAAACGACTCATAAAGAAGAATTTGTGACCTGCGGGGGAGTAACGCTCAAAGAAGTCGACTTCAAAACCCTTCAAAGCAAGATCTGCCCCGGCCTTTACTTTGCCGGGGAGATCTTAAATATCGATGGTGTGACGGGAGGCTTTAACTTCCAAAACGCCTGGACAACAGGCTATATCGCAGGAACATCCATTTAGCTATCAGTATTCATCTGGCTCTAGAGGCGGTCCCATGGGGTAAGTTACGTTTGGATTATATGCATTAGTGAAGATAGGAGAATGAACCTGATAAACTGGAACATAGCCCTGGGATATATTATTAAAGAAAGGCTGATACTGAGGCGGCACATAAGTTTCTCGAGGCTTAACATACTCTTGCTTTAGGATCATCCCTTCCTGATAATACCAGCGCAAGTGGGAAAGAGCAATATCGGCCGAATGATCTTTATCTAAGGCGGTCGCTCTATAAAGTGTCCTGATATCCTTATTTTCCTGCCAATGGAAACCTGCGCAAGCAGCTGCCCAAATGGCTGACGCTGCAAGAGCAATTCCACCCCAAGGGATTAAGCTTGGTTGTTTCATATAAGCTCCAAGCGTAATCAGTCCTCCTCAGACCAAGATTCCAGCACAAGCTGCGAAGTATCGTTTGAGGATTGTGTATCGGATTTCATCAACTTTGAGCTTGTTATCGACAATCCTTTCTAGTTTGGGTTTAACAGGAGTCCATTGTGGGTTGATTTTATCCCTCAGCTCAATTTTAACCTGTTGGGTATAGTCAAAGGTCGCTCGACATCTTTGATAACCGCTCCATGTATAAGCGGCTAAAAAGGCTCCGATGGAGCCAATAATTGGTCCGAGCCATTTATATTTCTGAAGGCTGCTTTCTTCTTCTTTTTTCTTTTTAGCTTCTTGTTCTTCTTTCGAGAGCGGCTTGAAGAAGTCGGCTTATAGTGATGGTGATGTTCATGGACGGTACGGCTGCTAAAATCAATATTCGTGCTTCGATCGACATAGACATCCGTATGGCGGAGGATGTTAGGAGTAAATCGCGAAGCACTCCACCCTTCATCAGTCGGGAGGGCTTCTGGGTTGATTTTATCATGAAGGCCCAGTTCATAGGCGGCTTCTTCGTTGATAGCTGAAATAAAGCCTGTCCAATAGGTTTTGCTGTAAACATTAACGGGAGCAGTAGTGAGGGAATGTACAGTTGACATGCGATCTCCTTTAAAAAATGCCAGTAGTTTACGCTTCCTCCTACAAATTATTCCATTAAAACTCGTCGTAAGGTGTTAAGTAAAATATTTAGTATACGCATTGATTTATAAAACGATTTGATATAGACTTAGCCTCCTAAAATACGAGACAAACATGGCATTGCAAAAAGTTACTTCCTCCCCAACGGTTCAGCTCCATGAAGCAGTCTATGAAGTCCAAGAGACAGCCTTAAGAAACACCCAATTAGACCGTAAGATGAATGAAGCGCTGGCTCAACAAGAGCACATCCGCTTTGTCACCAATAAGGTCGCCTACCTCCACCTGCGATGCAATCATTATATAACTTAACCGAAGCAGAGCTCCGCGATTGGCTTGTCTCACAAAGTGAGAAGCCGTTCACTGCAGGGCAGATTTTTCAATGGCTTTATGAGAAAAAAGTCGGATCTTGGGATGAGATGACAAATCTCTCTAAGGCTCTTAGGGAAAAACTAAGCTCTAATTTCAATCTCCATACTTTAAAACTCCGCAGGATTTTAGATTCTGAAGACTGCCAAACGACGAAGTTTCTGTGGGAGCTTTCCGATGGTAATCTCGTTGAGTCTGTTTTAATCCGCGCTCCAGAAAGACGGACTGTTTGCGTCTCTTCTCAAGTCGGATGCCCGGCAAGATGCGCTTTTTGCGCTTCGGGAAAAAATGGACTACTCCGCAATCTCGATACTGCTGAAATCATTGAACAGATCATCCAAACCGACCAGTATCTCAAAGACAAAGGCGAAAAAGTTTGCCACATCGTCTTTATGGGCATGGGCGAGCCGTTTGAAAATTACGACAATGTCCTAAAAGCTATTCGACTCATCAACGATCCGAAGTGCCTCAATATCTCCCAAAGAAAAATCACCGTCTCGACTGTCGGTCTTGTTGATAAGATCCTCCGGTTTGCTGATGAAGGGCTTAGTGTGCATCTTGTTCTATCTCTTCATGCTCCGAATCAGAACCTCCGCAAAAAAATCATCCCTTATGCCAGAAAATACGATCTTCCTGATCTTTTGGAAGCCATGCTCTATTTTGCTAGGACCACCGGAAGAGATATCACATATGAATATACCCTGATGGAAGGCATTAACGATGCTGAAGAACATGCATTAGAACTCGTTAAGCTGGTCAAGAGACATCCTTGCACTGTCAATCTCATCCCATACAATCCGATCGAAGGGATTACGTTAAAGCGGCCTGGGAAAGAAGCAATCGAGCAATTTAGAGAAATCTTAGTGAGTGGCGGCATTCCAACGACATGGCGCTATACGAAAGGGAAAGATATTGCTGCTGCTTGCGGGCAGCTCGCTCTTCAGAAAAATGAAAAGCTCGCTCTAGTGCTCAGTCCCGCTTAAAATTTAGGATTTGACGCCGCCCAATTCTAAATTTTAAGTGGGACTGAGCACTGGTGTAAAAAACTAGATGCGTAAAATCCCCTGAAATCAGTATACATAACCTCAATGACATTACCATTTTATCTGACATTTATACGCGTTGTGATGAGCCCCGTTTTTATGGTGCTCTATCTCTTTGGTGCAGACTGGGGATTGTCTCCTGTCGGAGTTTGCTACATCCTGCTCGGAATCTTAGCGATTTGCGAGCTGTCAGATTTCTTCGATGGATTTATAGCTAGGCGTCACAATAAGGTCACCGATCTTGGCAAAGTGCTCGATCCGATGGCAGATAGCATTTTCAGATTGTCGGTCTTTTTGAGCTTTACTCAAGGAGTCGTTCAACTTCCACTTTTGATTGTTTTGATCTTTTTACTCCGAGAATCGATTGTCACATCGCTGCGTACTCTTTGTGCATTGCAGGGAGTGGCCTTAGCAGCACGCCTCAGTGGCAAAGTCAAAGCCATTGTCCAAGCAACAGTAGCGTTTTTTATCTTAACTCTGATGACAGTCTACAGCAGAGGATGCCTCGCTGAAGACTCGTTCCAACAAATGTGTTTTTATGCAGCAGGAATCGCAGCTCTTTATACCCTCGTATCTGGCTGTGAATATATCTCAGCGAACTGGAAGCTGATCAAGAAGGCTTTTTCGCACTAATTTTAGAATAAATTTCTAGATACTCATCTGCTGACCGGCTCCAGCTATAATCGCATTTCATGCCTTG
>CAZFXE010000059.1:841-8294 GCA_964522945.1 uncultured bacterium | reverse complement strand
ACTCTTCAAGGGTGTACAAGTTTGACTTCTCTTCCTTCCTGGATCACGACTTTAGGTGTACGAACTGATGAAGGCACCAGAATAGTTAATCTCCAATCGACAGGACTTTCCGACGCGATTATCGAAAGATTGCGTCAAGCTCCTGCTCCGGGCATGCAATTCTACTTTTCTCATGCAGCAACTGTCCCAATAACAGAATTTGCTAATCTAAATGAAGCTCTGACTTTTTGGTTGAAGGAAGCCAAAGACGAATCGGTTATCCCCCAGATCACAATAGACCAGGAATTTGAGCTTGCAGAGGTTGTACGTTTCCTTGCAAGGCTTACAACAACTGCTGAGTACATAAATCTCCAAACAAGGCCTTTTTTGGCTGTTAGGGTTCTTGAGGCTTTTCATCAGATGGCACTGCATGATGAGATCAAAGCAAGAGCCTGTGACTTTATCCATGAAGGTCTGACTTCATGTGATGACCGAATTATCTCAGCGTTAGAAGAGATTGAGCTGATGCTTCTTCTCCATAAGATTGAAAACACAAATCATACCGCTGAAGAGCTCAAGAAATTAGGAAAGAGTTTCTTACTCCTTGAGATGGTCAATGCTAAAGCTAAAGCCCATAAAGAGACCTTAACATGGGTCGATGAAGTTGAGATATATCTGGCTTT
This sequence comes from uncultured bacterium, assembly GCA_964522945.1. Taxonomy (GTDB): domain Bacteria; phylum Chlamydiota; class Chlamydiia; order Chlamydiales; family Rhabdochlamydiaceae; genus PALSA-1444. Next base: position 7,632 of record CAZFXE010000059.1, on the reverse strand, counting down.
TCAAATTGGCCTAGCGGAGCGATTTGACCTCCCCGTCAAAACAAGAAACATGTTTTTTAGAGGATGCGCACAGGTCACCGATGATCAGCTCAAGGCATTTGGCGATGAAATCGAACAAGCTTGTACTGATGAGAAGTTAGAGGCCTTCTTGAAGACCTGGGGTCCCTGCGTAAAGTTTCAGCGCCAGTTAGTTCCAGCGTATGAAGAATTAGCTGTTGTAGATCGGGAGTTGGCAAGTGATGAAATCTGTGTACTTACTCAAGATGTCCCAGAGCAGCCTGTTCTCTATAATGATCAGGTTTATGAGTACGAGGCATTTGCTCAGCAGTACCGTATGAGCGGTACAGATCCTATGGATAGATCCAAGATAGATATTAGCCGGCTAAAGCGTTTAACCAAAAAATAATAACTAATAAAGACGCGGGTTAACTCGCGATCACAGGAACAACAACGAGCTCATCTCCATCGAGATCTTCCATGGAGACTGAGAAGGTGTTATAGAATGATGCTTGAGGGATATAGAGCAGCCGTTTAACAACCGAATATGGCAAAACAACCTCATCGACCTCTTTAAATCCCTTTGCTGTCAGAGCCTTTAAAACCGATCGGTTTTTTTTATAAGAAACTATAGAGTCAATGGCACTGGGAATAGATAGAGGCCAGCAAAAGAAGCTGACGATTCTCCAGCCCACGCTTCGTGCTACTGAGGCTTTATGGAACTTCCAGGCAACGTCTTTAGGCTTATCTGATTTCTGAGCGGTGCTTGCCATCGAGATCGCATACGAATGATCGCCTTGATTTTGGATGGTTATTTCGACAGGCACATAGCCCTTGTCAACCAAGTCAACTCTCAGAATATGCTCACTTTCCTCTGCAGAATAAACCCTTGCAGACACCTGAAGCTTTTTATCTTCCAGGGTTAAATTATGCGTAAAATTGACAGGCACAGAGGCTGGCTTCCACACTGCGCTCATCAGAATCACACAACCTAAAATTCCGTAGATAAAGCTTTTCAATTTCATTAATAACATCGCTGGTTAATTTTACATTATTAATGAATTGAAAGAAAACTAATATTTTATTTAACTAAATTGCAACTCATTGACTTACATGCTGTTAAAATTATGTAACGATTTTTTTAGTTCAGTTGATTTTTTAGTTGATATTGGACTAGCATAGTACATCTTTTAAAATAGGAGGATCCTATGAGCTCAATAGTGACGAGTTGCATGAATGCCGTTCGCAATGTTCCACAAGGATCTGCTGTAGATATCCCCTGGGGATGGATGAAAGAGCATCAGCTGACAGAAAGCTCTGTGATCTTTCCCACCTTTGATTTGAATAATGAAAATAAAATCACACAAACAGCTGCACGGCTTTTCTTCGCTGTGATCTTGCCTAAAATTGCCAAGCCATTTGGTTATGCCAATTTAAGCCTGGGCGTCACCCAACTCATATGGTGTGTGATTAATATCAAAAAAATCCGTAGCAAAGAAGACGGCTGCAGCCCTCAAGATATCGAAAACGCCTTGATCCGGCTTTTTACAGGGGTTTACGATTTGGGTATTGCTTATATCCTCTACTCTTCACTGCTAAACACGATCTATGCAAAAACAATCATTCTGCTGGCCGTTGCACTTGTGCCTGCTTATCCTATTCAACTCCACTATCTGATCTTTGAAAAAGCAACGAATAAAATCGCAGAAACTAAACAAGAAGGCATTGAACAGGACTTCAAAATGGAAATCGATCACCGCGCTCTAAAAGTAGGGTGCCTGATTAAGCAGTTCTGCAATGGATTGGTGGAAACGTTTACTCCTGAGAATACAGAGGTCCCCAAAAGTCTTGGAGACCGTGCGTGGGCTCTACCTCAAGCCATGGGAACATTTGGAAGGATCTCTTATGCGACTCTGCGAGGACTTCCTATTGATGATAAGACCAAATAGCCTGCTGAGTATCAGCCTGCTGAAAATACATCGGAAAGCCATCCTGGCATCTGCAGTTTTTTTCATGGGCTGTTTTAAGAAATTCTGTCTCATAGAGAGCGATGTCCATCACCATCTTGCCCTCTTGAATGTTCTCAGCTAAAACCGGCATGGCAGATGTTGTGGCGTTCACTAGAATGTCATACGAGGGGATCTTTTCACACCACTCACAACCCAAGTCACGAGCAAGCGCCTCAGCCTTCGAAGAAGTCCGATTCACAATCACGACTTTTCCTCCCCGTTTATGTGCAACATAACCGATCGCTCTAGCCGATCCTCCAGCTCCTAGCACCACAACGGTCTTATTTTTGACATCTCCCAAAACATCAACCGCTGCATTTCCATCGGTATTAGCCCCATAAATTTTACCGTCTTTAAGCGTCAGAGTATTGACAGCACCGATTGCTTTAGCTTCAGGATCTAACACATCAATATAGGGAAGAACTGCTTCTTTTAATGAAGCTGTCACACTAAGACCAGCAAAAGGCAGTTTCTTGACCAGCGCAAAAAATTCTGCGAGCTCATCAGGCTTAACAACCATTTTCAGATAAACGGCGTTTTTCTGAGCTGTCCTGAAAGCGTCGTTATGAAAGAGATGTCCGATGCTCCGGAAAACCGGATCACCGATTAGTCCATAGATCTTAGTTTCCGTATTGAGTGCTCTGAACTGATAAATCTCGCATAGCTGATCGAGTAAAAGCTGTCCCGGCGCATTTTTATCTTCTTCAGATAACGGCGCGTACATAATCGGTACCTGAAAGATCGGTGAGCAGATCCTTGTGAGGCTTCCAAGATCTCCCATGCATAGTCCGATAACTCCAGGATGCCGCTGAAGAAACTCCAGCATCCTAAGGCTGTCCAATGTCGATTGAGCCATCGTAGCGATTTTGTAAAGGTGGGCTTTAGGATGAGTCATCTGGAGGATTTTGAGAATAGCTTCCAAATTAGGCGTCTCTTCGTGGTTGTGATACGAAACAATCACATCGCCTGGGGGTAGGCATGGGGTTTTCCAATCAATATCGACATAGCGAGCTCTCCCCTGCTGATAAAGGGTTTTATCTGGCGTTTCCACCAGATCTGCTTTTTCAGTGAGCTGAAACTGCTTAACAGGAGCACAGAGCTTTGTCATGGAGAACCTTTTTTAGGATTTGACGGGGTACTTCAACACAATAAGCGCCTTCGGCAGAAAAAGGCACACCGATATCTTCGAGTAGTGCAAACCTAGGGCAGCCATCAGCTGCTTTTTTATCCCGACGCATGACCTCGTAGATTTCCTCAAAACTGTAAGTAAGTGCCACAGGCGGAAACTTCTCTTCGATTTGATCCAGGGCTTCTTTTTTTAAGATGCCCATTTCATAAGAGATCTCCGCTTCTAAAACGATGCCCGCAGCAATAGCCTTGCCGTGAGAAATCTGATAATCAGACAGCGTCTCTAATGCATGACCGATCGTATGTCCGACATTTAAAACCCGCCGCAGACCTTTTTCCGTTAGGTCTTTGGAGATGATGCGCCGTTTGATTTCGATGGCCCGCTCGATTGATTCAGCAATCGGGATTTCTGAGAAGCGATGAAAATAGTCAGCATCGGCAATGAGCCCGGCTTTAAGCATCTCCACTGCCCCATTAAACCACTCATCTTCTGGGAGCGTTTTCAAAAACTCCGGACAGATATAGAGCTTCTTCGGATCATACAATGAACCGATCATGTTTTTGCCATGTTCTGTATTCACTCCGTTTTTTCCGCCAATCGCTGCATCGACCATGCCCATCAGCGTTGTGGGGATTAAAATGAGTTCGACTCCCCTGCAAAACGTAGAGGCTAAAAAGCCAACAAGGTCAGAGACTACTCCCCCGCCAAGCGCAATGATCGTAGTATCTCGATTGAATCCTTCAGATAAAAGTACATCTTCGAGCTTTTCCTTGGTTGCTCGAGTCTTAGATGACTCCCCTGCTAGAAAAGAAAAAAGCTGGATGTCAAAACCAAGAGAACTTAAATGATTACAAAAAGCCTGCCCGTAGAGTTTTTCTACATTATGATCTGTGATTAATGCATATCTCATACACGGGCACACCGGTTAAGAAGAACAGCATCGGCAAGCACTAAAGCCACCATCGCTTCAACAACTGGCACAGCCCGGATGGCCACGCAAGGATCATGCCTTGAACTTGGTGGAAGTTCTAATGTTGCCGTATAGCCTTCTGTTGTAACAGTCGATTGTGGCTTGGCAATACTGGAAGCTGGCTTAAAGGCGACACGGCCAATTAGAGGCATCCCTGTTGAAATTCCGCCTAAGATGCCGCCAGCCGAGTTCGTTTGTGTGCGGACCTGGCCATTTTGGCTTTCATACAGATCGTTGTGGGAAGAGCCTTGCATCGCAGCTCCATCAAAACCACTACCGATCTCAAAACCCTTCGTCGCAGGAAGTGTGAGCATCGCTTTGGCAAGATTCGCTTCTAACTTTTCATAAACTGGATCTCCAAGACCTGCAGGAAGACCTGTTGCTACAAACTCCACAATGCCTCCAAGGGAATCTCCTTCTGATCGGACGCGCTGGAGCTCAGCAACCATTTGTTTGGAAGCTTTATCATCGGGGCAGTAGACAGCATTAGTCAGTGCAGAGCTTAGCTCTAGCTCGGTTGCTTCAATAGTCCCGATTTGTTTGATATAGGCTTGCACAGAGATATTCATCTGGAGAAGAAACTTTTTCGCAACACTGCCAGCCGCAACGCGGCAGGCTGTTTCTCTACCGGATGCTCTTCCTCCGCCTCTGTGGTCAAAGATGCCGTATTTAGCCAGATAAGTGTAATTTGCGTGGCCTGGACGAAGGAGATTTTCTAAAGAGCGGTAAGCTTGAGACTTGGCGTCTTGATTTGGGATCAAGATAGAGATCGGAGCGCCGGTCGTTTTTCCTTCGAAAACACCTGAGAGGATTTGAGGAGTGTCAGGTTCTTTACGAGTAGATGTATGAGGACTGGAGCCTGGAGCTCTTCTTTGGAGATCAGGAAGGAGATCTTGCTCTGAAAGCTCTAGGCCTGCAGGACAACCATCGATAACGACGCCAATCGCGGATCCATGAGATTCTCCCCAGGTGGTGATCCGGAAAATGTTTCCAAATGAATTACTGCCCATTTGCACCTCTGCGATAAGTGTATAACAGATTATTTCTTTAGAGTGGAACCTAATGCATTCAAAAAGTGGCTTTCAATAGGGAAATTTGTTAGAGTAGTCGCGCTAAGATAAAAAAATGATGCCCCTGAGGAAAGAAAGATATGATACCCATCACTAAGATAATATCTCCTGAAGGGCCAATTATGACTATCCCCCCTGTCTTAAAAACACTGCAAACAGGCCAGTTGATCTCGATACCCGAAGGGCCAATTACGACTATCTCTCACGAACTCTTAGAATACATTTTGATTTTTACTAATGAAAGTGAAAACACCCTATTAGTAAGCCGTGATTGGAAAGATCTTACCTTCTCAGGTTTGATAAATTGGAACAAACAAAAAATACAACAAATCATCCGACTGGTATCTATACAACTCCCGAATACACACGCTAAATGCATAAGAGAGCTTGAACAACTTCAAGATGCGCATCAATCTCTCTCTGGCCATGTAACAACTTTCGCAGAAGTTCGACGATTATTTTTAATCGTTAAAGGCTCGTTGATTGGTATTATCAGAAAATTGCCTGAAGAAACGAGGGATCAATTACAAACAGCAATTGGTGAAGAGCTTCCAGATTCCATGAAGGATCTCTTTGAGATCTCTGAGCTTGATCTTGAAAGTGTCGAGAATGTCGATCTAGATACATTTTTCACGCTGCTGCAAAGCTGCCAGCCTTTATCAATAGAAGATCGGCAACAGGCAGTTTCTCGTGCTGCTGAGATAAACAATCTAGATTTTGTCAATTTACTACAGGCTGATGGGCCAATTTCAGAAGAGAATCTCGCTGATGGGCCAAATTATTGCAAGTGTCTAGAATGGGGAATTTGGGAGGCTACTCTAGAAGACAATCTAGAAATCGTTAGAGTGCTTCTTGCTAATACATCAATTTCTGAAAACTATCGAGGAATCTCAGCTTTTGGAGCTGCTGGAAATAACAATGTAGAGCTCGTCGAACTGTTTCTGGATAATGGGCCAATTTCGCAAGAGCATCGAGAAGATGCAGTTCTAGGAACTGCTCAAAATAAAAATCCAAAACTTCTTATATTACTTCTAGCTAACGGGCCAATTTCAAACGAGTCGCGAGAAAAGGCAATTAAGATAGCTATGGGAATTAATGCTCCAGAAACCCTTGAAGATGACTCTCTTGAGAGCATCGAAGATAATGCTCCAGAAACCATCGGAGACGATACTATAGAAACCGTTAAATTGCTTCTGGCTAGCGGGCCGATTTCGCAAGAATGTCGAGAAGATGCACTTGTAGGAGCTGCTGGAAACAATAATCTAGAACTCGTCAGATTGCTTCTGGCTAATGGGCCAATTACTGAAAGGTATCGAGGATCCTCAGTTTTAGCAGCTGCTGGAAACAACAATTCAGAACTCGTCGAATTGCTTCTGGCTAATGGGCCAATTACTGAAAGGTTTCGAGGACCCTCAGTTGTCGAAGCTGCTGAAAACAACAATTCAGAACTCGTCGAATTGCTTCTGGCTAATGGACCAATTTCAGAAGAGTTGCGAGAAAGGGCAGTTAAGATAGCCCTTGACAATCGCTATCCAAAAATCGCTGAATTACTTCTGGCTAGTGGGCCAATTACTGAAAGGTTTCGAGGACCCTCAGTTGTCGAAGCTGCTGAAAAC
>CAZFXE010000059.1:0-741 GCA_964522945.1 uncultured bacterium | reverse complement strand
ATAGCCCTTGACAATCGCTATCCAAAAATCGCTGAATTACTTCTGGCTAGTGGGCTAATTTCTGGCGAAGGCTGAAAAAAAACCAGAACTCGTTCGATTGTTAAGGAAACGCTTCTATTGACAACTGCGCTATACTTGCCTAAGTAAAAAAGAGGCAGAATTGGTTTCCTTCGCTATCTTTAAAGATCGAAAAGGTTCCCCATGATTCTAATGAAATGGTGCCATTTTGGCCTCCAAAAGAGGATGGAACACCCTAAAACGAGTTTTTTTTCAAATAAAAGGCCAGATCTGGTCTTCATGATCAATAATATGATCAGCGATTTGTTCATAGAGGTCTTTACGGGACTCATACATCTCTTCAAACGACTCTTCAGGACAATTTGGATCTAAATAAGCCGGAAGGGTTCCCGATAAAAGACGTTCCTTGAGGATTTCTTTTGGAACTCAACGAATTACTGCCCATTACACCTCTCCGATAATTATACTGTGCGCGGCTAGATTGTTATTAACCCGACATGCGAATAGGTGACAAATAGCTTGCTGCGGCTTTGCAAAATCGATTCCCAAATCGCAGGCCGTAGTGCAGAAATACTGTCCTGCGATTTGGAAACCAATTTTGCTTTGCCTCGCCAACGCTCTTTGTCACCTATTCGCATGTCGGGTTAATAAATTTTTTGGGTCTCAGAGTGGCCCAGATTTAAGAATCGCGACGAGGGCCATATTGCATCAATATGGCCGAGG
>CAZFXE010000058.1:0-8374 GCA_964522945.1 uncultured bacterium | reverse complement strand
GACGGCTCTACCGACCGGACAAAAGAGGTCATTGCCTCATTTAAAAATCTCGTGAAAAGTGTGACCCAAGAGAATAAGGGACCAGGGGCCGCTCGCAATAGCGGGATCCGCATGGCAACAGGCAACTACTTCTCCTTTCTCGATCACGATGACCTGTGGGAAAAAGATAAACTGACCATCCAAATGAGGAAGATGATCGATTCTCTCGACGAGGATCCCCTCATTTTTACCTATGCTAGACAATTTTTTTGTCCAACCCTTTCCGAAGAGGAGAAAAAAAAGCTCTCTATCCCCAACGCTATTTTACCTGGGATGAATACTGGCACGTTACTCATCAGCAAAAAACGGATGGAGCAAATAGGCCCTTTTTTTGAGGAAAAAGCGGGGGCAGAATTTGTCGATTGGTATTTGCGCGGAGTGGAACTAAAGGTTCCAGTGAAAATGATCGACAAAATCGCCATGCACAGGCGCATTCATACTAGCAATATGGGACATCAGCCAAGCCTCTCCAACAAAATGGATTATCTCAAGGTTGTGAAAGCGAGCTTAATGCGCCGCAATCTCTTAAAGACCCAGTAGATGCCGAAAAACGGGATGAGGATCTGTGACTTCAGCCGCGCTGTGATCTGTAGGAATTTGCACAGATGGGCAACCTGGCTCCAGAGATTGAAGAATTTGCGATTTAAACAGTAGCGGCACCAGGCGGCAGATTCGGTATATCCCCTTACGTGGAGCTGATATTCGAGCTTTTGCAATCGAAGGGGAGCTGTTTCTTTCAGTTTCTGAATCGCCCCTTGGGGAATGGGGGCATCAAATTGTTCAGAGAGGTACTGGAGTGTCAAGGAGAGGGGCAAACAAATGTGAGCTGTTTTGCCCATCTCGATCAACCGCTCCCAATCGATCGCTTTTTGCTTTAGAATGGTCACTGCATCGGCAATCCAGCGGATCAGAGGAATGGGGCTGTACTTGACGCCGTGAATGCAGGTTTGGAGAAGTAAATCGGTGGGATTGAGCACATACAAATGGCTATCGCTAGGTAGGGCATCTCTTAAGGCCGCCGCATCGATCTTCGGCGCGTTTTCCTGAATCAAAGACCAATGGAGATCGAGCTCGAATCCGGCGCCTTTGACAAAGCTGAGGGCATGCCATCGATCGAGATGCTCCCGATTGTTCAGGTCCATCCGCGAGACCATGGGATGCCATCCCGATCTCTGCAGAAACGAATCGACCAGGGAGATTTGTGCGCGGTCGACCAAAACATCGATATCGCCGATCACGCGCATCCCGAAATCGCGATAGTAGTGGAGGATCATCGCGATCCCCTTCAAGAGGACGATTTTCTCCACCCCCATTTTTTGGAGCTCTGCGAGGACGGGGAGGGTCTTTTTCCAAAGGAGGCGGTTGGCAACCCACGTCTGGCGATAAACTCCTCTGCATTTCATGAAAATCGGATCTTGGAGCGAGTCTAGCGCTGGATTGCGCGCAACAAGTGGCAAGAGTCGATAGGATGCTGGGTCTATTTTTTCAAAATCGGTGCGCTGCGTCCAATTCTCCCAAGCCTCTTGAGCGGGGCGACCTGTGAGAAGACACGCTTTGAGAAGCCACTTCTGCTCTTCAGTGGGCCACATGGATGGCCTCCATACACTCCTCATAAGCATTTAGATTCGCTTCCAAGGAGAATTTCTCCATCGCCCTCTCACGCCCTTTCACTCCCATTTGCAAGACTTGTGTAGGCAGCTCCAGAAGACTCTGGATGGCTAGATAGAGAGCTTCCGGGTTTTGTGGAGGAACCAGAAGCCCTGTTTCGCCGTGGACAACGATTTCCCTCAGTCCCCCCACATCTGAGGCGATGACAGGACGCCCCATCTGCATAGCTTCGATGGCCACAAATCCAAACGCCTCAAAATGGGAGGGCATGACAACGAGAGTCGCCTGGTTGATCACCGAAGCCACCTCCTCTGTCGACACCGCGCTGGTGAACTCTATTGCCACCTGAAGCTTACCAGCTAAATGCTCCAGGAAAGGGCGCTCATTCCCTTCTCCTGCTATGAGAAGACGGGCGTTGCTTCCCCCTTTTTTCAGCAGAGAGAAGGCCTCGATCGCTGTGTCAAATCCCTTCTCGATGGAGAGGCGGCCCAATAGGAGCAGAATCGGCGGAGAAAAAGGGAGCGGAGTGGGGAGAAGTTGGGGCATGGGCAACCCATTGTAGATCAATTTCAGATTGTGGATCCCTGGACCCATCGTATTTAAGACCCAATTCGATACGCAACAGACTTGACTTGCCGCATGGCACAATTCCACAACCCGCGCCGGCACTGCATTCCAATAGGGAGAATGAGCTCTCGCAATAAAGGGCGCGTGAAAGAGGTGTCTAAATAATAAAAAGACGAGGGCACTCCCTCGCGCCAGTGTATTTAAAAAGATGATGTCGGGTTGAAACTCGCGAGCAATCTCCTCGAGTCCCTCTTGAATTTTCCGAATCCCTTTCAGGTCCCGCTTCTCAAGGAATGCATCAAAATCAAAACGATGGATTGCTATGCCGCTCCTTTTCCCATGCGGCTCATGTTGTTGAGCGAGAACCAGACACTCGTGCCCCCTTTTTTGCATCCCCTCTACGAAGCGAAGCCCAAAAGTCTCTGCACCCCCAATGCGGGGCCAAAAGCCGTCAGCCCAAAACAGAATTTTCATTCAGTCCTCGGTATAGATCTTCGTGTTGAGCCACGTTTTGCTCAAGGGTAAATTGCTCTGCTCTTTCGCGCCCTTTGAGGCCTAACTTTCTCGCCCGCTCAGGATCGTTGAGAAGCGACTCGATAGCAGAGCACAAAGCTTCGGGATCTAGAGCGGGAACCAATAGGCCCGTCTCCCCATCGGCAACGACTTCGGGGATTCCCTCAACGCGCGAGGCGATCACGGGACGACGGAATTGCATCGCCTCTAAAATCACCAATCCAAACGACTCGATGATCGACGGAACGAGCACAAGCGTCGCCCGGTTGAAGGTGGCGAGCACCTCCTCATCTGATAACACTCCGGTGAACTGGACGGCCACGCCCAACTCGTGAGCCAAATGCTCCAATGCAGGTCGTTGCGGACCTCCCCCTGCGACGATGAGCTGGGCAGGGGAGCCCCTCTTTTTGAGAAGGGCAAAAGCGCGGATCGCTGTCTCAAAGCCTTTTTCCGGCGCCAACCTGCCAAAAGCCAATAGGATGGGAGGGGAAAACGGGAGGGGCGCCGGCTCAACCTCTGTCATGGGGAGCCCGTTGTAGATGCATCTCATTTTGGGAGCTTGGAGGGGGAGATGCCGCTTCATCTCAGACAGTACCCAATGCGAGACGCAGCAGATCTGGCTGGCAAAGGAGGCAATTTTCCCGACTAGAGGGGGAAATTGCCCCCCGTGAAGATAGGGAGCATGTGCGGTAAGGACAATGGGAACGCGAAACATCTGTACACAGAGCAAAAAAGCAAAAGCACTTCCCCCGAGACAAGCGTATAGATGGACGATATCGGGCCGAAACTCCTCAATCACACTCTCCACATAGGTTTGCACTGCACGGATTCTGTGCAGCTCCCGCTTTTCCACAATCGCGTTAAAGTCGATCCTCCGAATGGAGATCCCTTTGTACACCTCCTCGTCTCGCCAACTGGGGTGGTCTTTGTGAGCGATCACTCTACATTCATGCCCCCTCTCCTGCATCCCTTGGATCAAGTGAAACCCTTGCGTCTCTATGCCTCCCAGACGCGGCCAAAATCCATCTGTCCAAAACAAGAATCTCATTGCACTAGCTCCCTGTACACCGCTTCATATTGATCCACGTTCTGATGGAGCGTGAAATGTTCCTTTGCCCATTGACGCCCCCGATTTCCCATCTGAACTGCCCTTGTAGGATCATCGAGCAATTCTTCGATCGCTTGGCACAAAGCAACGGGATCTTGAGCTGGCACTAAAAGTCCCGTTTCCCCATGAGAGACTACCTCTTGAAGCCCTCCCACCCGTGTCGCGATGACAGCGCGACCCATTTGCATCGCCTCCAGAGCGACCAGCCCAAACGACTCAAAATGGGAGGGAACAAGAACAAGAGTGGCCCGATTGATTAAGGAGAGCGCCTGCTCTCTCTCAACCTCCCCGACCAACTGCACCGAGTCGCTCAACCCCAGCTGGGAGATGATTTTTTCTAAACTGGGGCGCTCCCACCCTTCGCCTGCGATGACGAGCCGCGCTTTTCTCTTGAGAAGTGCGAATGCCTCAACAGCTGTGGCAAACCCCTTTTCCAATGAGAGACGGCCCAATAATAAAAGCGTGGGAGGGGAGAAGGAGAGGGGTGAGGGATCCCCTTCTGGCATCGATAGGCCGTTATAAATCAACCGCAATTTACTTTTCACCTCAGGGAGCAAGAACGCAACTTCATTCAAAACCCATTTTGAGACGCAACAAGCGCGATCCACGGAGGAGAAGAAATTTCTAACAAAGATCCTAATATCCTCCTTGCAAATGGCGTGCACGGTTAATACAGACGGTTTTTCGAATATATTATTAAATAACGAAAACATAAACACGCTTCCACTATTGAACGAATTTAAATGAATGATATCAGGTTGAAATTCTTTCGCTACCCATTCAAGGTAATCTTGAATGAGGCGAAATGTTTTCAGGTCCTTTCGCAGAATAGCCCGGTCAAAATCAAATCTCTTGATGGGGATCCCTTTATAGAATGCATCTTCTGGCCAGTCAGGCTGGTCTTTTTGTGACAGAACTAAGCATTGATGCCCCCTCTCCTGTAAACACTGGATCAGTTGAAATCCTTGAGTCTCTATCCCCCCTTTGCGGGGTAAAAAACCATCGGACCAGAATAAAATTTTCATCTGGCCATCATCCCCATAAACAACTCTTCGTATTGAGTGACACTCTGTTCTAGCGTGAAATTTGCGGCCCGTTTTCGCCCTTCAATTCCCATCCGCTTCGCCTGCTCCGGCTGGTTGAGGAGCTCTAGTACGGCTTGACACAGAGCCACAGGATCTTTGGGCGGCACGAGCAAGCCCGTTTCGCAATGGGAAACAATTTCTGTCAGCCCTCCGATTCGAGAACTTATGACTGGCCGCTCCATCTGCATCGCTTCTAGAGCTACAAGTCCAAATGCTTCAAAATAAGACGGCACAAGAAGAAGAGTGGCCCGATTGATCAAAGAGGGAACGCAATCCCTAGTTACCTCGCCCATCCACTCCACATCGACCAAGCCCAATTCATTCGCTAAATTCTCTAGACAGGGGCGTTCATCCCCCGCTCCAGCGATCAGAAGCCTCGCCTTAGAACCCCTTTTCTTCAGGAGAGAAAATGCCCTGAGTGCCGTGTCAAACCCCTTTCCTGATCTCAGGCGACCCAGTAGCAGGAGAACCGGAGGAGTAAAAGGAAGAGGAAGAGGGGCCATCTCGGGGAGAGCTAGTCCGCAATAGGCAAGCCTTAATTTGCTTTTCAGGCCGGGTAGATGATTCTCGATCTCGTTCAGAATGGACTGCGATACACAGCAGATTTGATCGACCGAAGAGCAAAATTTTTCGATCAGTGGAATGTCCTTGCCATGAGAGAAAAAAGAGCTGTGTACTGTTAAAATGACAGGCATAGATATCCTATTTCTAAATAATAGAAATAGAAGAGAGCCCCATCCGAGACTCATATTTAAGTGAATGATGTCGGGCCGATATTCATTCATCACCCATTCCAGGTATTCTCTGATAGGTCGAAGATTTTTTGGATCTAGATGACCGAGAATTCGATCAAAAGCAAACCGCTGGATCGGTATGTTCCGATGCGTTTCCCGATCCTTTGGGTTGGGATAGGATTTGTCGGCGAGAACAATGAATTGATGTCCCCTTTTTTGCATCGCCTCAATCCACTGAAGGCTGTAAGTCTCAACACCACCTGTACGGGGCCAAAAACCACCAGTCCAATATAAGATCTTCATAGGAGTTTCCCAATCAGTTGAGGCGCCCGGGTCAAATCGGCGCCCAAGTGGAGCACGTAGCAGGGCAGCGCTTCAGCCACCCTCTTCAAATGGATGAAGACAGAGGGATCTGTGTGGCTCAACTGCCAGAGTGTGGTCGCTGCTAATGAGGCGATCGCATCTCGGGGAGGAACTTCTTCAAGGCGACTTTGTTTTACGCCATCGATTGTTAAAGCGATGAGCGCCTTCAACGGGCAGCTCAGAAGGATCCGCTCCGGTTGGAATCTGTGGTGAAAGAAAAAGGCTTTGTCCCCCGAGGGGCGCTCTCCATTTTCGATGTACTTCCTCAGACGGGGAAATGCGCTCAGTGTCCGCTCTTCAATTTTGGCTGAATTATAGAGGCTATAGACAGTTGTATTGCTCAAGATGCAATAATCCTCACTCACGTATTGCATCCCAGCCTCCATGCAAGAGAGCGCTGTAGTCGATTTCCCAGAACCGCTTTTTCCAGAGAGAAGCACCCCTCCATGCGCATATCCAACAGCTGCTGCATGAGCCAATTGATGTCCACCCGTTCGCGTCCACCAATCCAGTAGATGAACTAGAGGAGATGTCCCCACCCACCAGGGCACTTTTCTCCTATCCTGGATCCGGTAGAGAGCCAATTTCCGCTCTTTATCATAGAGCTGCAGGATTTGCAGTTCTTCGCTGAAGAGGGTGTAGATCCGATCGGAGTTGTACCCGATCACTTTTCCTCGCACGGTTTGCGAGTTTCTCGGCCAGGGAAATTCCATAGGAGGAGCCGAAATCCCCTCCCAAATACAGATCGTGAGATCGGGATCTAAGGGAATTTCTATCTCCAAATGCGCTAGGGCCGGAGTCAAAAATTCGACGAGGGAATCGCCAGCAAATTCAAGACAAAAAGTAGATCCCGCAAGCTGATACGACTTTCTGAACCTTTGGGAAGCCGATGCGAGAAAGTTTTGGTAGACCTCTTCGAAGAAATGTGCCGATGGTGTCACGGTTTTTCGGGCCAACCCACCTCTGCAATTTCATGGATGGGATCGAGAAGCAAAAGATCTTGCACATCCGTGTACGTCATCAATTTAGGAGCATCGTATTGCCAACCTTGTGAATCGATTTGCACGCCCTCTGCGGATCCTTGAGAATCAGACAACTCAATCAGGCCGTTACAGAGCAACTGCTCAATGAATGGCTCTATATCGAGCAAGACCTGGCTGTATCCTCTCTGGTAATGATCGGCCATCAGCTGTGCGATTTGCTCTACAGAGATCTGTTTTTCAATCAAAAGCCAAACCTGTTTGGCAGCATGAGGCAAAACGAAATAGGTCCCCGTATCGAAGTCGATTGCGATCACTTCATTGTTGAGCACTTCGTAGACAATGCGGGGCCGGAGAATTCGGTACGATGGCATCACACACTCACGTAAATTTATCACGAGCTAGCATAGTAAAAAATCTAAATTAGACGAAGAATAAACTTCCTCCTCGTGGGCAAAGATTTCTCTGTGTCCATCGTAGACGACATAGTCTCCGTTTTGGCAGTAAGTGTGCGTTCCTGCGAGGTGAGGAGCCCAATTGGGTTCTATAGTTTCGATTGCGCGCTCCACAAAATCGGTCCGATCGAGGTGGACGATCTCCTTTAAAATCATCGATCTCCCATAGCTTTGGCTACAATCCATCACAGGGCGAACAAGGCGCCCCTGTTGAGAGAAAACGGGACCTGCATTTCTTCCTAGTAAATATTTCCGGTTGATTGGATGGGGGAGAAACTCTGAGGCTAAATTTTCTGCATAGTGGATGGAGAGGCGATCTCCGTAAGTGGCAGAAAAAAGCCAATAGGTGCCGTTGTGTTTAAATAGGATGGGATCTGAAAAGGCTTGGCCCCGGATGAGGAAGCGCTCCGGTTTCCACCGATCGGGAAACCGCGTCGCCTTGAAGAGAAAGACGGCCCCCCAATCATAGGTTTCGGGGACCATGTAGACTTCCCCTGCCTCTTCGAAAACAAAGGGGAAAGAGAGGTGGATCGGCAACTCGAGCACTTTGCGGCACCGCTGCGCTCCTCCATCGATGGGGATACAGGAGATGACCCCCTTTTTATAGTCGAAATCTTCGAAGAACAGGTAGTTAACACCCCGATGTTTAAAGAGCATCGGATCGGCGTAGAACTTGCGGGCAGGCGGCAGCAAGGGAGTAAAGGTGTCCAGGCTCTTCAGCACATCCCCCTCGTTCTTTTTGATCGCAATGAAATATTTCGGGTACCTTTGCATTCAAAACACTCCGCCTAAATATATACACACCTGTCAAACAAATCATTAAATTCTCGTTATCATTCAGTTTAATGGCGGAATATGCCATGATAGTTGGTGTAAAAAACGGGGTTTTCTAGTTCATGGAATTCGGAAAATGGCGTTCCCT
>CAZFXE010000057.1:0-8381 GCA_964522945.1 uncultured bacterium | reverse complement strand
GTTGAAATAAATGTTAAGACAGCCCTACTCTCTAGGGCTACTTATGATTTTACTCCTGTTTTTTCTCTCAATCGCGGCAGTTTTAAGCGCTGAGCAAGACAGCTCGACGCTCTTTCGCGACCTTGCTTTGGTTGAGGAAATCGACAAAAACAGAGCAGATGAGCTTCCTTTTTTCTACAATTCCTCGATGATGGGCGGTTATTTCAATATGCCGTCTGGCAGAACCCCTCATGAAGGGGTAGTAGGTCTTGGCGCAGCACGGGTCCACCCTTATAATATCTACGGGCTGAACTTCCAATATTTTGACAGAATTGAGCTCGCTCTTAATTACCGGGTTTACACAGGGATATTGGATCCTGTTTTTGGGCATATGGGTTTTGGAGATGAGGCCGAACGGATCGCGAACTTTAAGTTCGTTTTCAACCTTCCTAGCGATGGATTGGCCGATTTTCCGACCTTTGCCGTTGGCGCTGAGGACTTTATCGGAACTCAGAGGTTCAATTCCGAATATATCGTCATGACGAAGGACTGGATCAATTACAACATCGAAGCAACGCTTGGTTGGGGCCGGAAAAGGATCAAAGGGTTTTTTGGAGGCGTTGCCTGGACTCCCTGGCGTAAAACCAACATTCCTGTTCTGAAAAATCTATCATTTTTGGCCGAGTACGATGCTTCTGATTATGAGAATCACATCCATGAACATCCCAGAGGCCGGAAAGTCAGCAGCCATATCAATGCCGGGGTGAACTATGTTTTGGGAGATACTTTGCAACTTAGCTTAAGTTCTCTTAGAGGAAGAGCTCTTTCTGCGATGGGATCAATTCGGTATCCTTTGGGATCGAGCAAAGGGGTTATCGCTAAAACGCGCGAGCCGACACTTTACCGCTCCCCCGTTGATACTGAACCGCTGGGTGTTGTCAGGCCTGACCGAGATTTCATCAACGAGCTAGGGTTTACATTGGGGCAGCAAGGCCTTGATCTCTACCGGGTTTACCTATCTTCAGAGGGCGAGCTCTGGATCAAGATCATCAACAATATGTATCGGGAAGAGCACATTGTTCGGGAACGTTTGCAGCGGGTCTTAGCTGCGATCACTCCGTCCAATATTAAGAAAGTGATCGTGGTGATTGAAGCCGACGGGGTTCTGAGCCAAGGATATACTTTCAGAACGGAAGATCTTTACAGCTACCGGCAAAATCAAGTCACAGGTTTCGAGCTAGAGACTCTTTCCCCAATGACAAATCCCCCGCCACGCCCAGAAGACAGCACAAGGCTTTTTCGTCGAAAAAAAGAAGTCTGGCTTTTTACCCTATGCCCTCGCCTCCAAACCTTTTTTGGCAGCTCAAAGGGAAAGTTCAAATACAACTTAAGCCTGGTGGCAACTCCCGAAGGTTATCTTTTCGATGATATCTATTACGAAACACAGCTCAGCTATGCGATTTCTTCCAGTTTTCAAAAGTTAAGCTCGACCGACCGGCTCAATCCGTCACAGCTTCCCAATGTCCGTACCGACACGATCAAATATTACCAGACCAACACTGTATCTTTTGAAATGGCTTACTTGCAAAAAAGTTGGAACCTGAATAACTCGGGCTGTTTTTTTCGATTAGCGGGAGGATATTTTGAGCCAGCCTACGGCGGTGGGGCTGCCGAGCTTCTCTACTTCCCTGCAGGATCAAATTGGGCGATTGGCGCTGAAGAGGCCACCGTTTGGAAACGGCACTACCAAGGATTTCGTTTTACAAACAAGATCCGCCGTCTGCATGGACACCATGCGTTCTATGAACCTTTTCTCGGTGTTCAATACTTCGCTAATGTTTATTACACTCTGAAACCTTGGAATCTCGACTTCAAGGTGAAAGTCGGACAGTTTCTCGCTAAAGACCGCGGAGTCCGTTTTGAGATGAGCCGCTGGTTTTCCAGCGGTCTCAAAGTTTCTTTATGGTACACCATTACCAATGGCCACGACCATGTCAACCATAAGACGTATTTCGATAAAGGGTTTGCTTTCATGCTTCCGCTCGATTTTTTCCTCACACGCAGCAGCCGTACGTATATCGGCTATGCAATGTCTGCATGGCTGCGCGATGTCGGAGCCTCTGCGGATAATGGCAAAGCCCTATATCAAACAATCCGCTTAGAACGGCTTCAGCTCGAGAAACGGTAATATTTTTGGCACGGCGTAGGAAAAAATAAAATCTGCACCTGCTCGTTTGATGCTAAGTAGAGCTTCATGGAAAACTTTTGGGCCGTTGAGCCACCCATTGGCATGGGCTGCCATGACCATCGCATATTCACCGCTGACATGATAGGCACAGAGCGGAAGGTGAACTTTTTCTTTGATCTTAGCAATGATGTCCAAATAATAGAGCGCAGGCTTGACCATTAAAATATCAGCCCCTTGCTCAGCATCAAGTACTGCTTGCCGAATAGCTTCCCGGCAGTTCGCTGGGTTCATCTGGTAGGTTTTTTTATCGCCCGATTTCAAAGTCGATCCGACAGCTTCTCTGAAAGGTCCATAGAGGCTGGAGGCGTATTTAGCTGTGTAAGAAAGAATCCCCACCTCCTGCTGACCTGAAGTGTCGAGCTGCCGGCGAATTGCCCCGATCCTTCCGTCCATCATATCGCTGGGGGCAACAATATCAGCTCCTGCTTGTCCAAAGAGACACGCCATTTGACACAAGATCTCCACAGTCGGATCGTTCATGACATATCCTCTGTGGTCGACAACGCCGTCATGGCCATGCGAAGTAAAAGGATCGAGTGCAATATCGGTGATCAGGCAAAGAGAAGGGATTTCTTGTTTCAGATTTTTTAAAGCTCTGACGATGAGTCCATCTTCATGTAAAGCGGCTGTACCTTTCTCGTCTTTATACTTTGGATCGATCACCGGAAAGAGGGCAATTGAAGAAATTCCTTGCCTATGCAGCTTTTCGGCCTCTTTCAAAACCAGATCAAGTGATAATCGGTAAACTCCAGGAAGGCTTTTAATCTCTTCCTGCTTGTTTTCTCCCTCGATGAGAAAAAACGGCATCACAAGGTCTGCAGCTCTTAAGACATTTTCTTCAACGAGGTTGCGTATGGCAGATGATTTTCTGTTCCTCCGTGGCCTTGCAAGCAGCATGGAAACTCCTTATTTTTGAAAACATATTGTAATTTTCAAACATTGAGTACAAGTTTCTCATCTTTTTTGCTTGAATGGCCCTAGTCGAATATGACACTCTATCCCTTATTGCAAAGGAAGTTTCTATGCTTGAAAATTATGAAGAGTTCACGGAGAGCCAGCTTAAAATTTTAAATCGGTATGTCACGAACAGCTCTAGCAACATTTTCGCACTCCGTAATCTGCCAGAAGTGATCAAAGGCGCTTTGTTCTCGAGGTATTCCCGCTCCATTTTAGGACTTCGTACTTTGCTGCTAAAAGAATTTATTCTCAATGAAGAGACAGCCTTTGCCAACATTGCTGGACATTCAACAGACGAAGCGGAAGAGAACTATGATATCGAAAACCAAAACGTCGCAATCCGGAAAGCGCAAAACTTCTATGACAGGATCTTAGACGGATACGGCGACGATTCGATCGGCGAGCTCGGCGGAGCTCATCTCGCGCTTGAAAATATATCTATGTTGGCTGCTAAAGTGATCGAAGACTGCCGCATCGGTGGATCTCCTTTAGAAAAATCGACAAGATACATGTATTTTGATCAAAAGTTCCAAGATGAATATCTCTTTTACCGCGAACCTGTTCTGATGACTTCGGCCTATCGCGATCTTTACGTCTCTACTTGTAATTCTCTTTTTGATACTTATTCGCGTTTAATCCCGGGAGTTACGGAAGTCATCGAGAAAAAATTCCCCAGAGATCCTGCAATCTCTAATGTCGCCTATACCGCGGCTCTTCGAGCAAAAGTTCTCGACTGCCTCAGAGGACTTTTACCTGCCAGCGCGCTGACCAACATGGGCGTTTATGGCAATGGACGGTTTTTTGAGACGATGATTCAAAAGCTCAACTGTGGAAACAATGCCGAAATGCAAGACATCGGCAAAAAAGCGTATCAAGAGCTCAATAAAGTTGTCCCTTCTTTCATCCGCCGCGCTGAAACCACTCATAAATATCAAAAAACGTTTTCCCTATTTATAGAACAGATGGAAGCCGATCTTAAAACGTTGTCGAAGCAACACGATCCATTCCTCGATAAAATGGATATTCCCGGTGTCAAATTGATCTGTTACGATCCTGACAGCCCTCACCGTGTTGCTGCAGCTCTGCTATTCCATCAAACCGATGTCGGACTTTTAGAATTGCAAGAATACTGTAGAAAACTTCCTGATGATGAATTAGAAAGGATTCTAGAAGCCGCTTCGATGGCCAGAGAAAACCGACGCCATAAGTCGCCCCGTGCGCTTGAACATGCGACATTTACTTTTGAAATGCTCGCCGACTTTGGCATCTACAGAGATCTTCAGCGTCACCGCATGCTCACCCAAGAGCGGCAGCTTCTGACGTGCAACTTTGGCTATTATGTTCCTGAAGAAATCCAAAACTCACCGATGGAAGTAGAATATATCGCTGCAATGGATCAGGCTAAAAAAGCCTATGATGTCATCGCTAAAGAACTCCCTGAGGAAGCGCAGTATATTGTTCCGATGGCCTACAATATCCATTGGTATTTCCACGTCAACCTCCGCTCGCTCCAGTGGCTGTGCGAGCTCCGCTCTTCTCCTGCAGGACATCCCGGCTACCGGCACGTCGCGCAAGAAATGGCTAAGCAAGTCTCCTCCGTCCTTCCTTCTTTTGAAAGATATTTTAAGTTTGTCGACTATGAAGGGTATTTACTCGGAAGACTCGGCCAAGAAATCCGCTCCGATCAGAAAAAAATGCAACTGAGTGCAGAAACATGAAATCGACAGGCACTTTTATCGGAGGCATTCTGCTGATCGCCGGCAGCTGCATCGGCGCTGGCATGCTTGCTCTTCCGATCATGACAGGACTTTCGGGATTTTTCCCATCGCTGATCATGTTTTTAATTGCCTGGGGATTCATGACTGTCACGGGCCTTCTCATGGTTGAGGTCAACAGCTCGTTTGATACTCGAGTCAATATCGGTTCGATGGCACAGCGTGCATTTGGAAAAATCGGAAGGTATCTCAGCTGGGTTCTCTATCTTTTTCTTTTTTATTCTCTATTGGTCGCGTACATTTCCGGCAGCGGCTCGCTCAGTTCCACGTATTTCTATACAATTTTCTCCTGGCATGTCCCCAAATGGGTTGGAGCATTTTTTTTCACGGTCATCTTTGGCTTATTGGCCTACCAAGGAACACGTACAGTTGATCATTGGAACCGTTTTTTCATGTTCGGAAAAATCTTTACCTATCTTGGCATGATTTTCTTAGGATTTAAGTACATCAGTCCTGCACTTCTTCTCCGTTCAGAACCCTCCCTTGCCTTTTTCTCACTTCCGGTTCTGGTGATTGCCTTTGGATATCACAACATGATCCCTACGCTCATGAACTACATGAACAACGATGCCAAAAAAGTCCGCCAAATCATCCTCGGTGGAAGCCTCTTTGCCCTCATCATCTACATTATCTGGGAAATTGTTGTCCTAGGTATTGTTCCTGCCGATGGAAAATGGGGCATTATTGAAAGCATGCAGCAAGGCCGCCAAGCCTCCGATGCCGTTGCAGGCATCTTGGGAAATTCCTGGGTCAGTAATTTTGCAGAAGGCCTCGCGTTTTTTGCACTTCTCAGCTCATTTCTTGCCCAAACGCTTGCTCTTACCCACTTTCTTGCCGATGCCTTCAAAGTCAAAGGTGAAAAACACGAAAGCGTTCCGATGTGCCTCCTTGCACTTGTCCCTCCTCTTATCTTTGCTTGCATCTATCCCAACCTCTTCCTGCAGGCATTGAACTTTGCCGGCGGTATTTGCGCCGTCATTCTTTTTGGAGTCCTCCCAGCTTCGATGGCTTGGAAAAATCGGTACATCCAAAATCACCAGCCGTCTTATCAAGTGTTTGGTGGAAAACGACTTTTAGTAGCCATTATTGCCATCGGGCTTTGCATTGTTCTTTTTCAAGCCGCTAACATGATGCATTTGATCCCCCATGTTTAAACTCGACACGACATTTACTCCCAAAGGCGATCAGCCTCAAGCAATCCAAAAACTTGTGGAAGGTCTCAACCGGCCCCGCAAGGCGCAGGTCCTTCTTGGGATTACAGGTTCTGGCAAAACTTTCACGATGGCCAACGTGATTTCTCAGGTCCAGCGTCCCACCCTTGTGCTTGCCCATAACAAAACACTCGCTGCTCAGCTTTACCAAGAGTTCAAAGCTTTCTTTCCAGAAAATGCTGTTGAATATTTCGTTTCCTATTACGACTACTACCAGCCCGAAGCCTACATCGCCCGCACCGACACATACATCGAAAAAGACATGGCAATCAACGACCAGATCGACCGGATGCGACTTTCTGCTACACGCTCGCTCATTGAACGGCGCGATGTGATCATCGTCTCTTCTGTTTCTTGTATCTACGGCCTGGGCACTCCAGAATTTTACAGCAAGATGCAGCTGATCTTAAAAACCAATGAGACTCGCCGTCGTGACGAAGTGCTTCTCCATCTCGTGCAGATGCACTACACTCGCAGCGATTATGAACTCGTCCGAAAAACCTTTCGTGTTCGCGGCGATGTTTTGGAAGTGATGCCGGCTTATGAAGAAGATCTTGCCTACCGCATTGAATTTTTTGGCGATGAGATTGAACGGATCAGCTCTATTGATCCACTCACCGGCCGTGTCAAAGACCGGAAAGAGCAGATCTCGATCTTTCCAGGATCGCACCATGTCACCCCTGCCGATGTCCGTTGGAAAGCCATCGGCACCATCAGAGAAGAGCTAAAAGAAAGATCCGACTATTTCGAGAAAGAAAAAAAATACATCGAACACCAACGGATAAACGAAAGGACAAAACACGATTTAGAAATGCTCCGCGAAATGGGAAGCTGCAAAGGGATCGAAAACTATTCCCGTCATTTTTCCGGACGCTCTCCTGGAGATCCTCCACCTTGCCTTATCGATTATTTTCCAACTGATTATCTTCTCTTTATCGACGAGTCTCACCAAACTCTCCCGCAAGTCCACGCCATGTACAACGGCGATAGAGCCCGCAAAAATGCCCTCGTTGAATTTGGATTCCGCCTTCCTTCTGCCTACGATAACCGGCCGCTGAAGTTTGAAGAATTTTATCAACGCATCCACCAAGTGATCTACGTTTCTGCCACTCCTTCACCATGGGAAGTCCAAGAAGCTGACGGTGAAATTGTTCAGCAGATCATCCGGCCTACAGGACTTCTCGATCCTCAGATTGAAGTTAGACCTGCAGTCAATCAGGTCGATGATGTTCTTGAAGAAATCCGCAAAGCCATCGAAAAGGGCGGACGCGTTCTTGTCACAACGCTGACCAAAAAACTCTCCGAAGATCTCACTAAATATCTCACTGACATCGGCATCAAAGCACGTTATCTCCACTCCGACATCGAAACCCTTGAACGTGTCCAGATCATCAATGAACTTCGCCGCGGAGTCATCGATGTCCTCGTCGGCATTAACCTCCTCCGCGAAGGCCTCGATATTCCGGAAGTCTCTCTCGTCACCATTCTCGATGCCGACAAAGAAGGCTTCCTCCGCAGTGAAACAGCGCTCATCCAAACCTGCGGCAGAGCTTCCCGCAATGTTGAAGGCCGCGTTGTGATGTATGCTGATAAGATCACCAAATCAATCGAAAAAACACTTCTCATCACACGCGAGCGCCGCGCTGTCCAAGAAGCTTATAACACAGAACACGGCATCATCCCGCACACTGTCAAACGTCAAGTCATCGAAGATCTAGCACAAACGTTCGGTGAAGTCGTCCAGACGCTCAAAGAAGAAGGAGACGATGTTCCTTCTCATCTAACACGCGAAGAAATCACCGCAAAAATCGAAGAATACGAAAAAGAGATGAAGCTTGCGGCTAAAGAACTTCGCTTCGAAGATGCCACCCATTTCCGAGATCTTCTCCGCCATTACCAAGAATTGCTCCTCATCGATTAATGCCCCTGGCTTGAGTTTCTCAGATTGTAATCTTGGGAAGGCTTTTCTATGGAAAATCTGCTACGTTGCCCTGCTTCGACAACCCGCAAGGGGTTGCCTGCATCGGGATTCCGCCTTTGGCGGCGCCTTGCATATTTACCAGATAACAGCCTTGCCAAGACAACAATCTGAGAAACTCAAGCCTTGACACCCATGAATAACTTCGGTAATTTGAAAATTTACTAAAGTTTTCTCATGAAAATAAAAACTCTCTTTTCTGCTGCAGTTCTCCACACAGCGTTTTTATTTCC
>CAZFXE010000056.1:0-8588 GCA_964522945.1 uncultured bacterium | reverse complement strand
TGCTTCATTATTCAGGGAGTGGGAAAAATTTACAACGTGAAATTATTCTTAGCAATCAAGGAATAATGAGTCGCAAGCCTAAAAGTTCGGCTTGGTTGGGGTCATCGAATGCGTGTGTTTCCGTGAGCATCTTTTGCGCTTTTTTCATAGTGCTCCAATCGATGCGAGATGTGTATTTTTGCGCAAAATCGAGCGAGCGGATCAGAGGTTCTGCTTGACCATTATGCGTCAGAGATTTGAGCGCTGACAGATAGTTATTTCTGAAAATTGTAGGGATGATCATGCGAGCTTCTTGAGCTGCCACCAATTCCGCATTCATCATGATACGTCCACACCTTCCGTTACCGTCGGCAAAGGGATGTACTTCTCCCACGAGAAACATCACGTAGACAGCTCTTTGGAAAGGAGTGTCGAGCGCTTGCAGCCATTTAAACCCCTGCTTCAGCGTTCCTTCCACCAACTCGGGAGCCACAAAGAAAGTTGAACCTGCCCGATTGGGAACTTTCTTAAATTCTCCCGGCCTCATCTCAGGACGCCCTTGCATCAGTAATGCGTGGCGGCTTTTCAGTAACGCAATCAATTCGTCTCCGTCTTTAGGCCTCCGTCTCATCTCATTCATATCGGAGACGATTCTGTACGTGCCGATGATATCGTGCGCATCGGCGGGGCGATCGGTGGGGATTTTCCCCTCAAAGATGATTCTCGCAGCCTCCTCAATCTCAAATTCCGTTCCCTCGATGAAGTTGGAAAAGTAGGCCTCAAAAAAAGGGAGCGCCGCACCTGCGTTGGAAATCGTACGTCTCTCTGATACCGATGAGGCTAGCGCCTCATAGAGTTTTTGGAACAGATCTAACCGCTTAGGATCGTAAGGTTCACCTCGTGCTCTCGCCACGGCTGCAGGAGCCGTTACAAGCGCTTTGCGCGTTCCCAACAATGTGCCGATCAGTGCATCGAGCGCCTTACACTCTTTTTCCAAATGGAGAATGGGAGCAAACCGTCTCGCTTCATCCCTGATTGTTTGTAGCGCAGCAACACCCGCTGTCTGCAAAATCGTCTCTAATCGTTCCTCGATCTCTTTGCGGGATACCGTTCTTGCTACAGAGCCTTTTCTCGCGCGACTTTTGCGCATGTTTTCCAAATAGGCCCTGGCGGGGCAAGACAGAAAGAGCCCCTCCATGAAAGGTTTGTCCTCATCTAGTGGCCCATGCCCTTTGCGAGGATAGATGGAGAGACCGGGCAAAATACAAGTGCGCTTTTTCTTAGACACGACGAAAACCGAGCCATCATCGGCGGGTCGATGCTCGAGGGCAGTCCGGTCGACAATCACAGCGCCTGGGAATAGCGCCTCGACCAGAAACCACACATGGCGCCGCACCAAAACAGCCGGCTTCTCCTTCAAATTCGCCGTATAGACCCGGCTACCCAACTTCCTCAACCGCCCTTTCCGAACCTCCTTAGAGACCCAGGGGGCGAGCTTGGCATCGGAAACGAAGACCTCAGGCAAGAATTTGGGCATTTAACTCCCCGCTTTTCTCCATTTTGGCAACTTTTCGGGATTTAAGGCACGCTTTTTGCAACTTTTCGGGGTTTAAGGTATATAAATCATTGATTATAAGATATATAAAAAAAGCCGCGATTTAGAGTCGCGGCCTTCGAGGAAAGAAACGAAAAAGAAATTAGTGTTTTTGACCCTCTGCGAGTTTTTCTCTCGCTTGGTTGATCTGCGCCGCGTTCTGATCGAGCGTAGACGCTGAACCCATAAATTGTTGGACAGCAGTTTCGATAATCTGCTGTTTTGTCTGCGTGTACGACTTGACCGCCTCGGCAGGTCCTTTTTGGTGTTCGGCAATGTAGGCTTTCCGCGAACTGAAGATTGCGGATCCCGATTGCTGCAAGATCGTAAATACTGTGTTGCACATTTGGATGTACGCCTGTGCCTGGTTGGTCGCTGTGTGTTGTTCATTGATCGCATCCGATCTTTTTTGATTGATGTTTTTCGTGAACTCCTTGCGATCCTCCGGCTTTCCTTTGATATGCGATAGTCGGTCTTCGTCGTCTGATCCCGGTTTGAGATCGGTGCCGCCATCTTTAAGTTCTTTGTAGCGAGGATCATTCTCCATCGTTTTGGCGTCTTCATCAGAGATCGCGTTATTGCCATCAGATGCGTCATTGAACTGTCTTTGGAGCGTTTCTGCGTCCGCTTGATCCGTCTTAGACTTTGCGAGATTGTCTTGTAATTTGCTTTGTTGATACGCGCTCGCTCCCACGTTGGCTGCACCCATAGCGGCCTGTGTGATATGATCGCCCATATCGGCAAAATCATTCCTTGCATCTGCTTTCGCAGATTCCATCACTGCTTCTGCAGTTGAATCCATGTTCGCTTTCTGGTCCTTTAGGAAGGAGAGGAGCTGTTGACGGTAGAGGCGCTGCAGGTCCACGTCGATCGCCTGTGTCTTGAGAAGCGCCGCTTGTCCCGCCGCTTCATAACCCATCGAGATGACCATGTGGCCATCAAAATCAGATCCGTTGCCTTGACCGTTTGATGTATTGTCATTGTCGTAATTGTTTGAGATCGAGGCCTTATTGTCATGAGCCGGATGCGAGACGTCGTCCGCATCGACCAAATTATATGTGGCGGCCTTAGTGACGCCGACAGAAGTTGGTGTGTTTCTTATGTTTATGCTCATATAATTTCCTTTTTTAAGTTTTAAACCGCTGTCTGTTCTAGGACTCTTCCGGCGGTCATCTCTGGCTCGCCTGCCTTCTTCAGCATCATCTGCAGCTCAGTGATCTGCTGCTGCAATTTACTTGCGAAGAGCGCGATCTGCTGCTTTTCAAAAACCTGAACCGATTGGCCGAGAGCCTTGGTTGTCGTCAAGTCTGAGTTGGCTTGTCCCAACTGCTCTGTGAGCTGTCCTTTTGCGTACGAGACGCCTGCCATGCCCCCTTGTGCGAGAGCATTTTCAAACATCATTAAGCTTTGAAGCGCGAGGAGACCCTGTACAAGTAAAGCGTTGCTTGGGGTCGATACCTCACCAGACGCCGGCATAGCGTAGCTCATCGCCAGCATGTCTGCGAAGGTCTGAATGACCGAGGTTACGAGCTTGACGATCATCATCGTCTCTGCATAGTCTTTCTCCAGCTCTTTCTCAGTTGCATTCGCCTTGTGTTGCGAGAGCGCAAAGAGGAACTCAGACAGATCAACGTATCCGTTGTTCGTTCCAAAGAGCGCGCTAAACATAGCGAGGTTGCCCTTCCAAGTGGAGTTATTCGTAGCATCTGCTGCTTCACCCCAAATTTGAGCGGGTCTAGTGGCCAACTGTCTCATGAAGCTTTTGAATTTTGTCGCCCAATCTGAGTTCGTTGTCTCAGAAGGAGAAGCTACTCCATTGGCCTCCTGTGCGACGGCTTCCTCTTCGGCTGCGGCTGAGTTGTTAGCCACGGCGCCAGCAGATTCGGCTGCCTGTTCGTTGGCGATGGTAGTCATCTCTATTTCTTCAGCTGCACTTGCAGCGGCAGTTGTAAGCTCAGTGGTAGCCTCATCCGTTGCAGCGGTCAGTCCCGCAGCTGAGTGGAAGATCAGCATAATGGTTGCGGCTACGATGATGTCGGCGATCACTTTTTCCCATGTAGCGCCGACGGGATCTCCGTTGCCTTTACCTGCCACAGCGCACCCTGCGCCAACGGCATATCCGACACCATCAGCCACTTTGCCAGTCAATTTGTCCATTGCTCCCGATTGCGTCAATGCAATCATCGCTCCAAATGCGAGAACGCCCAGCGCTCCCCCTGAAGCCAATGTAACCACTCCCGCAAGGACCCAGCCTATATCGGTGATGACCTTAGAGAATTGTTTCAATTCGGCCGAATATTTCTCGAGTTGTGCCTGGTACTCAGAGACGACTTCCGATTGACTCATAGCCACTTCGCTATTTGCGGCAGTGATCCGTTGGATCCACTGCTGGTCTGAGGTTCTCATCTGTTGGATTTTCGAGGTAATCATCTCCATGAAGCTCGACACCTCAGCCATAATGGAGGCTGCCGTCTTTATATCTCCTTCACTGGCTTTAAGGCCTTTAGCTAGAAGAGGTGCGATCGCTTTATTAATTTGATCAAAGAAGCTCTTGATCTCAGTATCGAGGCCCTGGATGTTGATCGCTTCGATCTTGCTCATGTCTGAGTTTAAGAGTCCTTGCTGTGTGGACATATCGGATTCATAGCCACTCTTGGCCTCGTAGTCGGAGTCCAATTGTGCGGCGTCAAGTGCGACATCTCTATCGGCATCGAAGTTAAAGCCTATATATTCAGCTGCTTCCTCGATATCGCTTTCGAGTTTTGCCGTGTCGACAATGATCTGCTCTTTGAGTTTGTTGATCTCTTCTTGGTCGTTGGTTATATTGTTGATGCGAAGGATGGCATCCTCTACCAAATTTTGCTCGACATTCATCGCGTTTTCGACGGATTGATAGACCAGTTGTCTTTCTTGGTCTTGCTGGTTACCGGGCGCTGAGGATCCATTCATGAGTATAAAGAGCTGTTCAGCGGTGTCATTGGAATTGTCGTAGAAAAGGGCGTTTGCACTCGCGAATTGCTTGACCGCATCCTGATCCTTGGGCAATTGAGCTTCCGCAGCGTAAAGATCTTTTAGCGGCCCATTCGGGTCCGTCAAATAGTCGATCTCCGTTTGGATGAGATAAGGGACGGGTATACCTTTCGCTTTATCTTCCGCGGCGATGACTTCGAATTGGGCCAATATTTGCAGATCAGTAGCATATTGAGCTTTTAAAGCTGTAATTTTTTGTGCGTCAGCAGCGACCTGAGCCTGAAGGTCTTTGAGTTCTTTCTCCAGCTCTTCATATTCAGTCAGCCAATTGCTGTAGCCTGAAGGCTCGTTATCTGTCTTTGGTACGCTCATGGTTCACCTTTTTAATGATTTCTCTTTTACATATTTGTTACGACAGACGCTGGGATGCTGCAAAGGTCGGCGATACCGGTGCCTAAACCTGCAATGCCCCCAATCGCGCTCTCATCGTTTGACGTTTGAGTTGTTCCCGCCTGCTGCATGATATTCCAGGGAGATTTTTGCATTTCGGCCAGAGTGTTCATCGATGACTGGTTCAATTGCCAAGCGGTCGATTCGGCCTGTAATTTTTTAATTTTATCGTCGTCGGATGTTTCATTGATCAAATAGGCGATAAAAGTAATTACCGCATTCCCTTGTGCATTGGTATAATATGCTGGCGCTCCGGCAGTCTCGCCCTTAGGTGGCGGATCCGGCCACTTGTCCCAAGGGAGGCCTGCTTTATCATCTTGTCCATCCTCTTGGTGAGGTACATCTGGACCACTACCGGGGTTATCCGTAATAGGAGTTCCAGCCCAGCTTTGCGAAATCGCATCCAGGGTCACAGAGACGTTCTCTGTCGCGATACTATCTGAGGTCATTAGACCACCCATCGCGATCTGGGCTCTGCAAACAGCTTGTAAGATTTCACCGTACATAAATTTTCCCTGTTATTAAGATTTAGTTAATATGTCGCCAATGGTCGACAACAGCCCAGCCATTCCTGAGGCCTGGTTGAAGTTTCCCGTCCGCGCATCACTTACGCCGTTGACTGTCTGTTGGTTACTCTGCACCAACGCCTGCCACACGGCAGATTGAGCGTCTCCTGCAGTCGAATCGGACTGGTACTGCAAGTTGTAGGCGGCTGCATAAGATGCTCCTGCAGGAGTCAAGCTTCCGCCCCACTTCACCGCATTCATCACATCCTCTTCTTTTGCAATTACCCAGCACTCATTCACGTCCATGAGGTTTTCCACATCATTCAATGAAGAAGCTGTGAAATCCACATAGCTTGCTCGTAAGCTGTCATCAGCTCTTCCGATAGATTCTGCTACTGCGATTGCGCAATTACTCATTGGATTTCCTATTAGCTAGTTGTTTGTCTTTGGATCGCGTTATTTTTCGTCGCGTTATACGATTTAATCATCGCTGAAATCGTTGAATAAAAGGATTTCAGGTCCCCTTCCATCGCTTGTAGCTGCGTTTGGAAGACGTTTGACTGCACACCGACCGCCGAGTTTAACGTTTGCGTGCCGGTTTGGAATCCCTGAATCAGGGCACTTGCAGTCTGGTCTCCTTTTTTTGAAGAGGCGACCCAGAGGGCGTTCATGTCTTTATACTGTCCTGGCCCTGTCCCGATGGCCTTGACCAAGGCGGTGAGGCCAGCTTCTGCATCTGTAAATGTAGTACCGGTGTTTTGGAAGATCGCCGGTGCGTGGGGACCCCATCCGTTGTTCATGTATTGGTCCATTGCGTTGACGTCGTCGACGATTGTTTGGGTATTTCCCGCTGATGGATCGTTTTTGGCTGCTTGGAACTGATTGCTGATCTCGGTGACGGCGTCGCGGTAGGCGCTGGAGTAGTTGATCTCGCAAGAGGCCTCATTGAGGCTGTTTTCGAGGTTGTGTGTAACTGAGCACCTCTCTGCAGGCTTTGAGCTTTGTGGGTCGCCGAGCATGAGCATGGTCATAAAGAGCGCTATGAGATAGTCGGGATTTCCCTTCATCGTGTCGAAGTCATGGATTTTAGTCTTTAATGCCTGCGCATCGTCGTACTTTTGACCATCGTCAAAGGCGACGTAGGCTTCTTGGGCTTGTTCCATCTCTTGAATAGGACCAGTAATCATATTTAGTTCCCTTTCTTGTATAATTTGTTCTTTCCTTAACGTTTATTTTAAATTATTGCTATTAACAAGTCAATAATTTGCTTGATATTTACAAAGATAGTAATCCCGATAATGGTTTATTGGGATAACAGATGTGAGGGGTGGTTATTTTTTAAGGCCTAGCCATTTCGCTAGCCTATCAATACGGCTAGGAGGGTCGAATTTATCGACGAGGAGGGGGCCTAGCACCTTATCTTTGAGGGCTGCCTGGATCAGGTCTTTGCCGTCCGCAGCGCCAAATCCTGCGATCTGGGCGTCGGGTATCTCCGATGCTTTTACGGACGCCTCTACAAACTTCACCAATTCGGGGACTGGGGAGTCAATACCAATGAGCGAGAAGTCGATATTACGGGGCAATTGGTTGAGGAAGACGTTGATATGGTTTTCTTTGGGGTCGATGCCGTAGGCTTCGCAGAAAAGGGCATATTCGACCGGGCTTGTGATCAATGTGGAGGCGATCTCTGCTGCCCGTGCTCTAAAGGGGGCTGAAATCGAAGAGCGGACGAATTCACCGAATGAGGGGCGATTCTTCTCGCCGTCATAGTACTCGTTAAAATAGTCGAATAGAACCATCTGGAAGCACTCTTTGGGATCGGTATGCATGGCTGTCGCCCAAAGGGCATCTCGACTGATCGTTCGCAGCTCTACCAACAGCTTATTGTATTGTTCGAGTTGGAGTTCTGTCTCTTTTTTCGGGTTCGCTTGGTGTTGTTCCGTGAGTTTTTCGACCGCTTCGGCCAGTTTATCGCGGAGGTGGATGGCGCGGGCTTCTGAGCGGAGCATCTGTGCCGCCGCCTCTTTTCTCTTCGCCGGTTGGATGATTTCAAGCGATTTAAAGATATTGAATCGCTCTTTTTTGACATCTTCGCTCAGGCTAATCGCCTGTTTATGTTGGATCAAGGGAGCAGAGTGGCGGCCGACAGTCAGCGCCTTTCCGTGCGCTTTGCTCTCGCGGATATCTGGACCTTTCGATCTGCAAGTGGTCATGGAGAGGCCCGATCTTTTGATCGCGTAATTACACGTTTCGACCAGCTCACCCAATTCTTCGTCTAGACCAGGCAGTAGCTTCTTGGCTACCCCTTGATTCCCGCCCGCTCGTTTGAGAGCGATCTCATTTTTCAATTGCCAGAGTGTTTTTGTCTCCTCTTTGCCGCCGACTAGAGCGAGGTGAACGGTGATGCAGTTGTCTCCCATCGAGACGGTCATTCTCTCCACATCATAGACCTCTCTGAAAGCCTCTTTCAGCGTTTTAAAAGCCTCTTCAGCAGCCAACTTATCGGCATCATTATTTTCCAGTTTATCTACGTGTAGAAGAGAGTTAGGCCCCTTACCGCCTGAATTATGGTAGATCTTGATTTTTCCCTCGCCTGCGAGGCTTACGATATTGGCCTCGAGTCCCATACCCGTCACATCTTCTGCAGTGGCCGCGTACGACGCTGGAACAATCTTAGCCTCCATGGCTTTTCTGGCAGCCCCTACGCTTGCCGCCCGCGGCACCGGCACTTTATGGTGAGGTCCTACTGTCCGTTTGGCTATGCGCCCCCTGCCAGGCGCCGCCGCCCGGGCGTAGGAAGTCTCCGGCGAGTGGGGTCTTGAGATAGGTCTGGTTTTGGTCATAGTTATTATGCGTCAGTTGTTTACCATAATTATACCAGTTTTTTTAACTAATATCAACTAAAATTATTCCTATATTACCATAAGTCACTAACAATTAGTGACTTATATAAAAATACGCCCATAATATCTAAATTATTTATTTACATTTTATTTAAAATGGGATATAATAAATGAAACGGAGAAACAAGCTTTATGACAACAGCCTTTATTAATCTATTAAGTGAAGTGTTTGAAAACGTCAATAAC
>CAZFXE010000055.1:0-8736 GCA_964522945.1 uncultured bacterium | reverse complement strand
AATGGCAAGAAAGAGTTTGGTAGCAAAACAAAAAAGACGCGAGCGCCTCGTTAAACTGAAGTGGGATCGCAGACAAGAACTGAAAAAAATCGTAAAAGATCTCAACAAAAGTGACGAAGAGCGGCTTGCAGCTCAGCTCTCTTTGAATAAACTCCCTAAAAACTCTTCCCCTACAAGATTGCGCAACCGCTGCCAATTCACAGGCCGTGCACGTGGATATCTCCGTAAGTTTAAGATGTCCCGTCTCTGCTTCCGCGAGATGGCTAACCAAGCTCTAATCCCTGGCATTATCAAGGCCAGCTGGTAATTTCACCTTAAAGACCAAGAACGTCCGTTCTTGGTCTTCGTTCTTTGTACAAAATATCTCTTCTTCGTTAGAATACCCACCAACGAGGGTATTGATATGCATAATCCATTAGAGCAAATCGACACGAAAGAAGTAGAACTTCCAGACACCACCTATGTACGAGACATCGAAACGAAAGTTTTTCAGTCAATCGTTGTACAATGTCTCCTTAGAATAGAGGGAATTGCTCTGGTCGAAGGCAACTTGATAGATAACCTTTTCGGCCGCGAGCCTGCTGAAAGGATCACCGGTATCTTTGTCGAGCAGGATCCAAAAACCCATTCAATCAGTGTAAAACTTGAAATCAATGTCGCTTATGGCATCTGCATTCCTGAAAAAGCCGATGAGATCCATACGAAGGTCACCCAAGAGCTTTCCCGTTTAACGGGCCTTCATGTCAGCCTAGTGCACGTGATTTTCAAGAACCTGATCACTAAAACAGAATTGGCTCAGGCCGTCTCCAACGATTGTAAAGAAGATAGCTACTCCGAAGAGTTCTAATGAGAAAGGAAAATCTGCTTTTTTCGGCTGTGCAATTCCTTTTAGTGCTGGTTGTGGCCTGCACAGGAGTTTTTTTTATCGCTCTTCCTTGGGCGCCGCAAGTTAGATTCACCTGCGCAGCTTTCTTAGCTCAAAGAGATGATCTTTTTATGCCGCTGGGAGGACTTCTGCTGGGAGTTGCTATCATCCTGGGGGTCGGATTTTATTTCATGCAGAGAAAAGCTTATTTTCAAGTCCGCATGAGTCCTGCGATCCATGTAGAGAAAGCTTTGCTTCGAACTCTTCTTGATTCTTACTGGAAAGAGCGCTACCCGCAAGAAAAGCTCAAAACGGATGTGATCTTGCATAGGGATCAACGAATTGAATTAATTGCAGAACTGCCAAATCTAAAATCAGCTGACCCGGAAAAACTTTTGGCCGATGTTCAACTCGAAGTTGGAAAGCTGATGTTGCAGCAGCTGGGCTATAAGCGGGATTTTATTTTTACCTTCGAACTTCGCTAACAAATTATTTCTTCTTACACTTCGCACACGGCTTTTGGCCAAAATCGCATAAAATGCAACACTCATGGGCCTCGATGGTTTCTTTGCAGCATGGACATGGGCAAAATGAAACACATTTTCTCTCGGGAATCTTGACGAGGACCATGCATTCGCAAACTGGGCATTTGATTTTGGTGCCTGCGGAAGTTTGTGCTTTTTTCTTAGCCATAAGTTTCTCCTCACACTAATTCTGTATGTAAATAGGTGAGAAATAATTAGCAAATCGAAAAGGGCCAGTGGCAAAGTTTGGCGGGCTGCAAAATTCCAAATTTCAAGTCGCTGAACTTAACGTGGATTGAAGGTTTTAGCAAACTTCTTGATCTGAACGACATCTTGGGAGTTGATTCCTTTAACCTCTAAGAGGGCTTCTTCGGAGGCCTCCAGGATTCTCTGGAGGCTCCCGAAATGTGAAAGCAATCTTTGTCTTTTCACATCTCCAATCCCAGGAATTTCATCGATCAGAGATGTAATCGTCCGTTTGCTTCTCCGGTCACGATGGAAGCCGATCGCTTTTCGATGGGCCTCGTCTCGAATCCGCTGCAAAAGAAATAGCAGGGGAGAGTGGAGCGGGAGTAAGACAGGTCCTGATTTGCCGGGCAGGAAGATCTTTTCTTGGGTGACGCCCTTGTCGTGTTTGCCTTCTTGTTTAGCGACAGAAATCGGATCGACGGTGACGATGTCGAGCTCTTTGAGAACATCGAGGGCTTGAGTCAGCTGTCCCTTACCGCCATCAACAACGATTAGATCTGGCAGGTCGTTTTCTTCTTTAGCTCGGGTCAGCCGGCGCAG
Organism: uncultured bacterium; assembly: GCA_964522945.1. Lineage (GTDB taxonomy): Bacteria > Chlamydiota > Chlamydiia > Chlamydiales > Rhabdochlamydiaceae > PALSA-1444. The sequence continues at coordinate 6,558 of CAZFXE010000055.1, read as the reverse complement.
GATCACTTGACGAAGCGCTGCATAATCGTCGCTTTTGGAGATATCGCGGATCTTAAACAGCCGGGTTCTTTTTTTGTCGTACTTCCCATGCGTAAAAGCGACCATCGAAGCAACGAGATCTGTCCCTGCGATATTCGAAGTATCAAAACATTCGATCCGTTCAGGGTATCGATTGAGCCCTAAAGTTTCCTGGAGATCAAGGAGCATTTTTTCTGTTAGATCATTTTCATCTTTTTCTTGCTGGAAGAGCTCTTTGGCATTTTTTTCAGCGAGATGGACAATCGACTTTTTGTCGCCTTTTTGAGGCTGGAAGATTTTTAGATCTAAGATTTCTTCGAGCACCTGCCGGTGCTTGAGATCGACAGGAAGGAGCACCTCATGGGGACGGACGGTCCTGTCTTTGTAGTACTGGAGTAAAAATGAGGTATAGATTTCTTCATTTCCTTCTGCAACTTCCGAAAACGAATAGTGCTCTGAACCGATCAATTTTCCTTCTCGGAAGAAAAGCTGGGCGAGCATCACTTCGCCGCCTTGGCGGTGGAGAGCTAGCGCATCGCAGTCTTTTCCGCCGGCTTTAGCGATAATGCCTCCGCCTTCGGTGATATGTCGGATCTGTTTCATGGTTTGCAAAAGGGCTGCGGCTTTTTCAAATTCGAGGGCATCGGAGGCCTTTTGCATCTCGGATTCGAGCTCTTTGATGATTTTATGGTCCTGGCCTCGTAGAAAATCGATCGCTTTATCCACATAGGAGCGGTACTCTTCTTTCGTGCAAAGGCCGACACAGGGAGCGATGCACCGCTTAATTCCATAGAGCAAACAGGGCCGAGTCCGTTTTTTTAATTCACCATCGGAGCATTGCCGAAGAGGAAAGAGCTTGGTCATCAGCTCAAACGTCTGGCGGGCAGCATAGGCGCTGGTGTAAGGCCCAAAGTAGATCCCGTCTTTTTTTGGTTTGCCTTTGGTTCGGATGAGCTGGATCATCGGCCAGGGATGTTTATTGTTGATCATGAGGCTGATGAAAGTCTTGTCGTCTTTTAAAAGAGCGTTGTACTTGGGTTTATGTTTTTTAATGAGGGTGTTTTCTAAAAGAAGAGCCTCTTTTTCGGTGGTGACGACGATGATGTCAATGGAATGGATCTCGGCGACTAAAAAAGGGATCATCGGCCTTTCATCGCGTCCGGTGGCAAAATATTGCTTGAGCCTTTGACGGAGATTATTGGCCTTGCCGACATAGATGACGAGGCCGGACTTATTTTTCATTAAATAGACGCCGGGCTCGGTCGAGTACTTACTTAAGTCAAAAGAGGGCAAGCTGTTTGTCCTTCGGCTGAGTAGGCTCTGCAGCCGCACTGTGGAGCTTTTCCAGCATCTCTTGAGCTTTCTTGATCACAGCTGGTGGAAGGCCGGCAAGTTTTGCTACATGGATGCCATAGCTTTTATCAGTGCCGCCTTTGACGATTTTACGCAAAAAGACAATCCCTTTTTCAGACTCATGGACAGCGACGTTGTAATTGACAGCTCCGGTGATTTCTTCTTCGAGGCGGGTCAGTTCAAAATAGTGGGTGGCAAAAAGGGTTTTTGCTCGTTTATCCTTTGTAGTCAGCAGATATTCTGCGACCGACCAGGCAATGGCAATGCCGTCATAGGTGCTGGTGCCCCGTCCGATCTCATCTAAGATGACAAGAGACCTAGAAGTGGCATTGTTTAAAATATTGGCAGTTTCACTCATTTCGACCATGAAGGTCGATTGGCCGCGGCTTAAATCGTCGCTGGCTCCAATCCGGGTAAACAATTTATCGACGATGCCGATGTGAGCCTGCTTTGCGGGAACAAACGAGCCGATTTGAGCAAGAAGCACGATGAGGGCGACTTGCCGGATGTAGGTCGATTTGCCCGCCATGTTGGGGCCGGTGATGACAAGGAGCCTTTCGAGTTCATTAAACGAGACATCGTTGGGAATAAATGTTTCTCTTTCAAGAGAAGCTTCAATGACAGAGTGGCGGCCGTCTTCAATTTTTAAAAGATCGGAATTGTCAACGATAGGCCGAGTATACCGATGTTCTCTTGCGACTTCTGCAAGAGCTAAATAGACATCGACTTCTGCAATCCATTTTGCAGCCAGTCGGATTGATTCAGAAAACTGGGCAATTTCTTGTCGGAGTTCTTGGAAGAGTTTATTTTCTAAAAAGGCGATCTTGTCTTCTGCGGTTAAAATCTTATGCTCGAATTCTTTGAGCTCGGGCGAGATATATCTTTCGGTATTGACCAGCGTTTGCCTTCTTTGGAAGGAGAGCGGCATTTTTTCAGATTGTCCACGACTGACTTCGATGTAATACCCAAAGGCTTGCGTATAGCCGACTTTTAAGGTTTTGATTTTAACTTCTTCCCGTAATTTAGTTTGATAGGAAGCGAGCCAGATTTGACTGTCGGATTTGAGGGTTTTGAGCTCGTCGAGATCAAAATGGTAGCCTTGTTTGAAAATTCCTCCGTCGGAGAGTCTCAAAGGAGGAGCATCAACGATTGCGCTGGCAATTTTTTTTGTCAGCTCGGAAAGATCCGGCAGACCCTTCATGCCAAGCTTTTGCAGCAACTCAGAAATCTCTGGTAGCGGCTCTAAGGAAAATCTAAGTCCCGCTAAATCACGGGGATTTGCATAGCCGGTTTCGATCCGCATGATCAGCCGTTGCAGGTCGCGGACTTCCTTGAGGCGTTTCTTTAAATCTGTTGTCTCTGCATTTAAAAACGTTCCAATGTGGTCTTGACGGAGCTGGATTTCTTCCACAGAAAGAAGGGGATGCAAGAGCCACTCCCTGAGGAGCCGTCCACCCATCGGTGTTGCCGTTTCATCCAAAATTTTGAGAAGTGTTTTTCCTTTCTCATGGAGAGGTTCGACAAGCTCTAAATGCCGCTGAGTGATCCGGTCGAGCGTCATGTATTTGGCAAGATGGTGAGGATGGATCGACTTGATGTGGCTGAAATTTAGGTTTAGATCGTCTTTAACATACATCATAAGAGCGCCAGCGGCATTGATGGCAGCTGTCATGCCTTTGAGCCCAAATCCATCAAGCGTGTGGACTTGAAAATGTTTTGAGAGGCTGTCGCAGGCAAAGCGGTGATCAAAGTGATACTCTTCTCTGACTAGAGTAGAGCTGATGCTCAGTTCCTCTAAAACAGCAGAGAGATGTTTCCAGCATTTTTCGGAGACGATGATCTCCTTCGGGGAAAATCTGCCGAGTTCATTGATGAGCTCTTGGTCATCTTGAAATTCCATCACTCGAAAATCAGCTGTCGTCAAATCCAAGATTGCCAGGCCATAGATCGAGTTGACTTGGGAAAGACAGGCGATGAAATTATTGGATTTGTCGCTTAAGAGCGAAGAGTTGATCACCGATCCTGGTGTGACCATCCGGACAACTTCTCGTTTGACGATGCCTTTGACAGTTTGGGGGTCTTCCATCTGTTCTGCGACGGCAACGCGGTAGCCTTTGGAGACCAGACGATCGATATAAGTTTCGCAAGTATGAGCAGGAATTCCTGCCATCGGAGTTTCTTGTCGTTTTGTCAGAACAATTTCGAGCTCTTTAGCCAGCAGCAGGGCATCGTCTTCAAAAGCTTCATAGAAATCACCCAAACGGAAAAGGAGCACAGCTCCGGGAGCTTGCTTTTTGCATTCGTGCCATTGACTCATCATGGGGGTAACTGACATAAGAATGGATTATCTAGGACAGAGGTCTACAAAGTCAACTGAAACGGAGTGATTTTTTCACCCAATTTTTAAAACTTTCGAATTTAGTGATCTGTTTGACTGGAGCTGGTGTTTCAATGACCTCAGGCGTTTTGGGATGAATCTCTTGAAGGGCGTTATCTATTCTTTTGAGGCTCAGTTGCAGCAGCTGCTCATATTCGGAGATCTGCTGACGGATCGCATTGAGTTTTTCACAGATTTCTTTTTCACCACCTCCGGATTGTCTGGCAGGATTGCGAAGCAACCTGGAGGGAGCTTGAATTTGACGGACGTCGTCTTCGACTCTAAAGACATTGCTCAAAATGGAAGAAATGGTTTGAATTTGTTCATTTCTCCATTTTTCCCACGATGGATCTACAGGGGGTCCAACCCGTGGTTCACTATTTTCCTCTTGAGATTGCGCGGTAGAGGGAGTTATGTCCATAAGTCTATTAAAATGAACGGAATAATTTTCGTAAAGGGATCTTTAAGATTTTTTTTATCGACGCTGTGAAAAAATTTATTTTTTAACAAGAACGAAAGAATTATTTTATTTCTTTGTTGATCGTCAGCTATGTGATTTTAAAAGACGATCGCTTATTCTAACTTTTATGCCCCTCTATACCAAAGAAAGTCTCGACTTGCTCAGGCAGCGCATTGACCTGTCCGAAGTGATCTCTGCTCATATCGATCTGAAGAAAGCCGGATCGGCCTATAAGGCGCTGTGTCCATTCCATGAGGAAAAGTCGCCCTCCTTTATTGTGAACAGGGGCGATAATCATTACCATTGTTTTGGCTGCGGAGCTCATGGAGACGCGATTGCCTTTTTGATGAACCATCTCAAGATGGGATTCACGGAATCCGTTGAAAGCTTAGCTGAAAAGTTCGGGGTTGTTTTAGAGCGGGATGATAAAGTTGAAAATACCGGACCTTCTAAAACACTTTTAAAAGAAGCGATGCAGCTGGCCTGCCGCTTCTATCATTTCATGCTGCTCCATTCTGAAGAAGGCGTCCAGGCTCTGCAATACCTCTATAAACGGGGAATCGATCTCGATTTTATTCAGAGATTTGAAGTCGGTTTTGCACCGAGGCAGAGAAATGCACTTTATAAAATTTTAAAAAGCAAAGAGCTCTCCGATCCGGTCTTACAGGGTGCAGGGCTTTTGTCGATCTCAGAAGATGGGACAAAAAGGGACTTTTTTTCCGACAGGATTATGTTTCCCATCAGAGATGGCATGGGCAATGTGATCGGGTTTTCAGGAAGAAAATTCAAAGAAGAGACGTTTGGCGGAAAATATATCAATACTTCAGAGACGCCGCTTTTTAAAAAATCGCATGTGCTGTTTGGGCTGAGTTATTCCCGCAAGACAATTACAAAAGAGAGAAAGGCCCTTGTTGTCGAAGGTCAGATCGACTGTCTAAGACTGATTCAAGAAGGATTTGACTACACAATAGCAGGGCAAGGCACCGCATTCGGAGAGGGCCATGTCCGAGAACTTCTCAATCTGGGAGTCCAAACAGTTTACTTAGCTCTTGATGGCGACACAGCCGGAGAAGAAGCAGCGGTTAAGATCGGAGATTTATTTCAGAAAAAAGGAATCGAGGTCTGGGTCGTGCCGCTCCCACCTAAACAAGATCCCGATACGTTGCTGAGAGAAAGGGGTCCTGCTTGGTTTGCTGAGCATTTACAAAAGCCAACTGATTATTTGACATTTTTGGTCGAAAAATTATCAAAGACCCATAGTTTAGATTCCCCCTCAGGAAAAAATGCGCTCACGCAAACTGTTGTCGAAAGAGTCCGCGCTTGGGAACATCCCGTCATGATCCATGAGAGCCTCCGCAAGCTCGCGTTGCTAGTCCAAGTGCCGGAAGAATTGATCGGAGTTGGATTGGTGCAAACGACAGTTGTCCGGAAAGAGGGCAAGCTCCCTGGAGAGAAGGGACAAGAGGGAGTCGATGCTGATAAAATCTTAGAGACCGATCTTTTAAGAATTTTATTCTTGGCAGGCGAGAAGATGCAAAAGCTTTTTGTTATTGCCAAAGCCAATCTCTTGCCCAACCACTTAAGAGTTCCTGTCTGTCAAAGGCTCTATGCAATTTTCATGGAGTCTTATGAAAAAGGAGATTCTACCGATCTGCTTTCTTGCGCAGCAGGTCTTGAGGGAGAAGATGAGGGCGAAATTGTTCTCGATATCATGGGCCGCAAGATCCAGCTTGAAAAAGCTGAAGAGTCGCTTCTCAACACGATCAAGAGAATTTTACAGAGAAATTGGATGGAAGAGCGAGAGACAATCAAACAGAAAATCCACAGCGGTAAGTTAGAAGAGGAAGAGGCTTTAGAGCTAGCCAAGCAATTCGATGCCCTGAAAAGACAAGTGCCTGAAGTGGTTATTCCTGCATGAGGCATTCGATCATTTTTTTTGATCAACACTGTCCTCTTTGCCGCCGGACCATTACGTATTTGGCCCAGCAGGACCAAAAGAAACATTTTAGGTTCGCTCCATTAGATGGAGTCACTGCAGAAAAGATGTTTCTGAATATGTCTCATTTACGAAATCTCAACACTGTCATTTTGGTGGAGCATCCCAGCGGAAAAATATGGCTCAGAGGCCGTGCAGTCTTTCGGGTGCTTTGGCTGCTGGGCGGCAAATGGAAATTTTTAGGCTGGCTCTACAAAATGCCTTTTGTCGACTTGTTCTATAAATTCATTGCAAAGCATCGAAAACGAGGCGGAGATCTTCCCCCTCTCTCTGTTCATTTGCTTCCTTGATGACAAAACCCTCCCCTGAGTATAGTCATTTTATGCTCAATCCGTTTTTCACAGTGATCATTAC
>CAZFXE010000054.1:0-8803 GCA_964522945.1 uncultured bacterium | reverse complement strand
TCGGCGTGCTTTGCGGACATTTCTTGGAAAAGTCCTTCTCGACATTGGCTGTTGGTAAGTAATCCCAATGTCCTGTAAAAGCCGCTTGCTGAGTGAGCTGCTGCCCTATGATACGTCTGAGAAAATCAGATCCGAAATCAAAAAGGGCTTAGCTCAGTACGAACTGATCTTGAGAAGAGCTTTAGAAGCGATCCATTTCTTTGAAAATGGAGAGCTAGAAAAGTTCGATAGTCACGTGGGTGAAAATGCCTGCCAAAGCCGGGCTGTCAAAATTGCTTTGCTTTCTCTGGAAAGTGGCATTCAGATCGAGGAATTGAAGAAGGATGTTGGACGGGCCAGAGAGAAGGTAGAAGATCTGCTCCAAAAATCTGTAGAAGAATTGATGAAAATCGGAAAGAATTTGGATGCAGTTTTAGAGGTTGAAGGCGCGAAGGTCGAAGTCAGCGATGATGAACTGTTCTTGTTCAAAGCATACATTCTTGCGATCACTAAAGAATATCATGGGTTGATTGAGGGTCAAAGCGGTAAAGAAGGCGTTTTCTTCCCAGTTAGACACAGTAAGTCAAATCCACAAAAAATCATCCCCGCTGATTCAGATCTTTCCTCAAATTTTGCGGTTATTTTGAGCAATAGAATCAAAAAAATGATTTCCGAAGCTTCTGTTGAATTTGTCAGAGAAGTAGCGAGAGGAATGTCTGATTCTGCGCTCAGGCAGATGGTGTCGGATGAATTTAGCTATACACATAATGGGTTATTGGCTTGCGCTCCCCTGTTTTGGTCAATAAAGACGTTATTCCTGATGGCCGAAAAAAATCATTTGCCTATTCTTTTGCACGTAAAGTTTGTGGGAAGAGATGGAGAAGAGCTGAAGGTCTATGCCGAAGAATTCTTGTACGTGAAGCCAGTCGATCAGAGCTATGTCTATGTAGACCTCGAGGAAGGAGAATTAGATAAAGCAGCTTGTATCATCCAGGGAGTTGCGTGTATAAATGGCAGCGACGAACTCCTTTCTAAAGAAAAATGGAAAGAGTTGGTTAAACAACATGCAGTATTGGATATCATTCTGGCCAACTCCTCGGTGCATAGGCAATATCCAAACCCAAGCTTAGATCAGAAAATCGGCGATCTGGGTATTCCTGAATACCACGCCTACAGGAAATTCGGCGATCAACACGGATTCTCCTCCAATAATCCCTCCGTATTCATGATTCAACACATCTATCCAGCAATCCCCCGCAGAGTCCTGGGTGGGATGATCTAGTTCTTAGCGAAGGCTTTGACCGAGATTTGTAAAAGGGCGGTTGCGCATATAATGAGACCAGATAGCGCCAGGGGAGGAAGGGGAGAATGGATGATATTTGTATACTGTAAGGAGTTGAATAAGGTCGAAACTAACCAAGCAAGGAAATAAAAAGCCTGGTCAAGGGGAGTGGGGAGTCTTTTTTGAGACTTAGTTACAACGAACCCTAAAATCAGGATCATGCAGAAATTGACGAGTGAGCTGTCGGTAATATTGAGGAGAAGCTCTGTCGAAAATAGATTCGATACGAGAATAAAGATTGTCGTTAAGCCCAACCCAAGAATTAGATATTCTTTGCGGCCGATCAGCGCTTTAGGGGCCACGAGCTCCCAGCCTACAGAGGCGGAATAGACGTTAGCAACGTTGGCACAAATCACCGAGATGAAAATAAAAATGACAAGAAAGGGTCGAAGGAGGGTATTGGCGTGGTTCAGAACGACTTCCTGATTGATCTCAAAACCATTGAGCAAAACCGAAGAAAAATAGAGGCTAAAGATCCCGAGGACCAAGCTTGCGATTTGAATGATCGTGAGGGCTTTTATAGAGGTCTGCCAGGAGCCACTATGTCGGAAGAAAGTGGGCAGGTCGGAAGTAACGCCGAGATTAGTGGCCAAGACTAGAGGGAGTCCCGCAAAAGATAGAGGATTGCTATTCGGGTGTGGGTTGGTAGGGAGGAAGAAGAGGATGAGAAAAAAGGCGAAAAGCAGGAAAGGAAATAAGAGGGTACAAAGTTTTCTAAGAAGAACAATCCCTTCCATGCATAGGAATCCACTAATAATGCCCAACAGAACGCTAATTTGAGTAAATTGATCGATTTGTGCACTTTCTCCGATGGAGACTAGATGGGTAAGTGCTTCACTGGCTGTGCTTGTTTGAGTGATAAACCACGCTAAAGTAGAGCCGAGGAGGAGGACAGCGATGAAATAACTGCCCACATGACCCAGATAGTCACGGGAGATGTCCAGGGTGCTTTGTCTCCTATCATGGCCCATAGAGATGATCCCCAAACGGATAAACCAAAGGAGGGCATTCCCTACGATAATCGTTAGCACGGCGCCTAGGAAGCTGTTTTCCTGCAGAATCAAGATACTTGTCGCTAGAATGGGGAGGCTAGTCCATCCAGCTAGCTGAATGGCGGCCAACTGCCAAGCTGTCTGGTGCTTATCGAGTAAGGGAGGGCTGTCATGAGGGTCTGGCATTTGTATTGACTTTATCCCTGATCATTTTAATAGACCAACAGGTTTCCTCGATGAAGATAATTAATAAGAACGATAAGACACTTGCAGCCATTCCAGCCAGTAAAGCTGGAGTACCTCCTGACGGACTTTGGATTTCCCAAAGTGTTGAGATCAAACACCCAATAAACCAACAGAAAGTGTTGATCGTTTTTTGTAGAATCCTAGGTCTGTGTCTAACCACAAGCTGGATTAGGGAGGCAACTAATAAAACAATGGTAAAACTCGCGATATAGGCATCTGTGAGATCTCGAATAAATAACATGGGTGCGGAAATCTGAATGAAGGTATAAGCCGCTGTTCCGAAGAGGCCAATAATTGCGTGCCCCTTCGCACCTTCAAAATGGGGGAAGTAGGTTTCCCAACAGGCTGAGGCAAAAAAGATATTGAGTAGGTTCGGGTAGATCAGTTTTACCACGACAAAGAGTGTGAAGATCGTCAGCAAAAGATTCGAACTGCTGCTGATCGAATAATCGATCCAAATAGATGAGAGCTCAAAAAAAGTGAAAAGGGTAATGATGACTGAGAGGGAAAGATACGAATGGAATTTTGAGCGAGAGTGCTTAAAGATAGTAGGAAGGTTAATAATCCCAGGGAAGAAAATCAACATGGATGTGGCGATAGCTGGAGCAGACAATCCCCATGTGCCCATGGGTTGCAATGGAGACGAGGAGATCGAATACGCCATAGAAAATAGGTGGTAAGCAATTAAAAGAGGAAGGCTTACGATCGCCAACCATTTGTATAGTTTGAGGTTTCCGATAGATAGGAGCGAGGTAAGAAGCCCTAGCCCGGCACCAATTCGAACAAGTAGATCCGTTTCCTGTTTCATAGGCAACAAATCGCCTAAGGCATTGATCGAAAAATTAATAATCCAAATATACCAGTTGAAGAAGGCAACGATGAGGATGAGGGTAAATAACATCCCCCCGTACACGCCCAGATATTTTTTTGCATTTCCAATCGCGTTGATGCGATCTTGTTCCGACATGGAAATAATCGCTATTCCAATGAGCCATAAGAGCAGGTTTCCCACGCTCACCGAGCATATGGTAATACCGGATCCGTGAGCAGCAGCTAATTGTTTGATAATAGCCATGGCTGGGAGTCCAACTGAAGAGCCGAATAGACACGCAAGCTGAAAGAAGTTCAGGTCGTAGAGTCGGTTAGGATGAGCATTCGGCATTTGTGCATGCTTCTTTTTCTATTATTTAACATTTTAAAAAAGTTTTTGCAATATATCGTATTTGTTTAGGGAGGAATATGGCAAAATGCTCAGAAAAATCGATGTATCTCAGTGATTGCTGATTGACTATGTGCTTTGATCATTAAGGTTTATCTTTGCAGGAATATTCGCTTGGGTTTTTACTGATGTAAGCAATCTCTTTTACGAAGTCTAAGTAGATTGCGTGATCTTTTAGAAAATCCATCCCCAATAACCCATCCATCGCGTTGAAGTCCTGGTTGATATCTAGTAGATATAATTCTCTCTGGCCAAAATCGATTCCTCCTATTGAGAACATCGCTGTTTCAACAACTGGCAATCCACACTTGATTCGCTGCTGAGAAAGGTTAGTTGAACGAATAGCCGAAACTGTAGTGCCCGTATCTAGGACAAATTTTTTTGTTCCGAAATCTGTGATAATTTCTATAACAATGCCATTTACGGTGGTCTTGAGGGGGACGGGAATCATAATTTTCGTGTCATATCCATTTTTCTCAAGAGCCTCCAATTTCTTGCATGCAATCAGGACGCGATGACTACAGTCTAAAAAGATATTTTTCCCAGCGAAGAAATTTCTGCCAATCCTACCTGCATATCTATTTTCCTTTTTCTCTTTGATAATAGGTGCTTTATTTACAAATCTTTGCGATTCTTCCTGAGTCTGAACTTTTTTTAGCGAAAAATGGCCAGCCTTAACGTGTGAGATAGAATAAAGGGGAGTTTCGTATTTTTTGCCTTGAAAGTCCATTCTGCGGGAAGTTCCGCATGGCTTTTTTTTCATCTTTTCTAATACATCTTTATGAAGAGACAATGCCGTTTTTGCGCCTAAATCGATTTCGACTTGGTATTTGTTTGCTTCGATTTCTATAGAGGTACAAGGAATTTGATAGGAATTGAGGAACTCGATCGGGATGACGAGATAATAGGGCTGAAGCAAACTGAAGCTGTGCACGAAGCCGAACACAGCTACAATTAGGGTCGTTAGAAATATCCCTGTTTTTTTCATGGCAATTTAGAATGGTGTTTCAAAGCTGACCTTAATGGTCGCATCTGTCTGTATGTTGCCATCGGAATCGCTTTTTACGCTACCTTGAGCTGATGCGGTAACTTTACTGCCATCTTCATCTTTCGCGGTAATGTGAACTTCGCCTGAAACAGTGGGTTCGCCTTTAGAACCTATATTGGCTTGAGCCGAACCTCCAATCGAATTTGACATAGGCTTGACCTGTTGATTGAGTCGGCCCCATCCTTGCATCGCATATCCTCTTACTCGATAATGAGTAATGTCGCCACCCTTAGTATCAATTTTACGACCATTCAAATGGCCAATAATGGAAAAATCGACTAAATCCACTCTCCTCTCATCATTTAGATCTAAACTGCATGCTTCTAGTGCCATAAAAACTCCCTGGTTAATGGAAAAAATTTGAAAGACAGGTTGTGATATAGCAAGGATTTTGTCAAGATTTAATTTTATTTTTCTCGTCAGAAGACAGAAGGATAGAGTAAGGAATGTTGGTAATCTGCTGTACAGTCTTGTTTGTGAACTTAATAGATTTTCTGCATTCAAATCGTATTGTTAAACTACTTTCTCTTCGATAGTTGCAGGTATCCAGAAATCTCTTGCCGCTCCTTTAAATGGACTGATGATTCATAGTAAACTGGGAAAAAATCAAACGGTTCACAGTTTATAAATTCGAATAGCTCGTTGAGGTTTTTTTTTGCAAAATCTGTGAGATTAAAATTAAACATAAATTTTCTGTCGTTTATAAATATAGCAAATCCATAGAAGCTGGTGCCTCCCATTAGATATCCATGAAATTCATGGTTGCATGTTTTGAACTTAGCTTTGATGAACAAGTCCCCGTAATCTTCAAGAGCAGGTTCCTCCTCGGAGAGCGGCTCAACATTTTCCATCTCTTCATCCCAAGTCCAAACCGGGTGCTCCGCAAAATCTTCTTTATTCAATTGCCTACGATGAGGATTACTCAATCTTGCCATAATCTTCTACATATTGATCTTACCGGCAATTTTGGGACTTTCTCGAAAAACCACTTCAGATTCGTACTCCAATGGAAAGAAATCGAATGGCTTGCAATTTAACATCAGAAATATCGTCTTCAAACTAGCCTTATTCAGAGAGTCAGCATTAGCGTTGAATTTTATATGTTCAGAATTAACAAACAAAGTAAATGCGTAGTAGTCGTTGTTGCCTACTAAATATCCGTCAAAAGAATGTCCATTAGTTTTGAATTTGGCTTTAATAAAAAAAACGTCTGCATCTACCCAAGACAAATTTTTATCGACTTTTTTGGGTATTTTATATTCCTTCGCATCGTCCCAAATCCAAATGGGATGCTCTTCAAAATCTGTTTTTGAAAGAACTTTCCTTCTATTTAATTTTCCCATATTCCTTCAGTGTTCCTTGAGTTTGCAATCGAAGTGTGGATTTGGGGATAACAACGACTTTAGATCCACCATTTATAGGATTATATTTATCAAAAAATTCATCAAAAAGAGCCACATCTTCTAGAGAAACCAACTCGATGGGGATCTGCCTAATTCTTGCGTTTTGGAATGCCACAAGTCTCCTGTTATCAAGAGTAAATAACTTTCCCTCGTATTTTACAACTCGGATGATCGGAATGTCAGTAACTTTTATCCTACCCATGCGAAGCCCAGAAATCATGTTGTTAATATCTCCGCCTTTGCTAAAGTTTTGACTGACTGTGGGTTGTGAAAATTTTATCGTGTGGGGATCGGCGTACCTTTGCGCATTGAATGAAAGCTTCTCCGCAGGACTGATCGCTGCGATATTCCGGAATGCGCTGTTGGCCAATGTTGAAATCTTGTTTGCCCCAAACACTGCTCCAGTTCCTGGGCCGAAGGGGATCCCTAGTTCAGCAATATTAAATCTTCTGAGACTTGGATTGGTCAGATTGGTGCCAAACAACCAGTCGATACCTTGTTTCTCTCGCGCAATACGTTGCTCCGGCTGTGTATCGTGTGAAAACTGTTGAGTGAGCTGCCCGAAGTCTCTTCTGATTGGACCGACAGAATAGTCGTATATTTGATGCGCGAGATTTGAGGCAAGGCTTCTACCGAGATACGACATGCTGCTCCAGGGCCTCTCAGAATCCCAGGGGATCCCCCAATACCGTTGGGTGGGTCTGAAATCTTGCGAAGTTGTAAATAGCCCGTACTCATCGAAATGGGTCAAGGGGTCGTTATGGACAAAGGCGTAGAGGTTCATGCCATCAGTAAAGCCGGAAGGGTCGGGAGTTAGCCAACGGCCATACGAGGGTAGATAGTATCTTCGTCCAAAGTTTACGAGAAGGGTCTGCTCATCGGTTCTTTTTGAGGAAAAACGCCAAGGACTCATGATTGAACCGGTGATTTTTTCCTCTCCAAAGGCACTGTAACGATAGAGGGTTGGTTTTGAATCTGGGAGATGAAGAGCGGCAAGATTACCTTGGATGTCGTGGATCGGGACGTAGATCTTGCTCTCGAGCTCTATGGCTATGGCAGCGCCAATTTCTGCATGGGGAGTTGAGCCAAGAATGCGTAGCTCTACGGGTGTTAGGTTCTCGTCGAGAGCGCCAATTTCATTTTGATTGTCGTAGAGAAAATAGAGGGTTCTTTGTCGACTGTTCTGGATGGTGGTCTTGGAAAGGCAGCGATGGAAAGAATCGTAGGTATAGATTTGGGTGAGAGTCGGTGTCTCGAGTTTGATCAATCGGTCCAGAGCATCGTAAGTGTAAGTGGTTTCTTTGATTTGGACTGGATTACCATTTTTGTCATACCGAAAATCGGCTATCTGATTGAGCGCATTCAGAGGGTGTTTTTCGTGATCTTTTTGCAGGCGATTGTAAAGGGAATCATAGCGGTAGGTGTGGGCGAATAGGCCCGTTTCTGAGGTGAGTTGGTAGAGGTCATCGTAGGTATAGGCGATCGTGTTATCGCCAATGGACATTTTAGTGATATTGCCAAGGCCGTCATAGTCGAGGATCTGTTGGGTCAGATGGGGAGATGTAATGCCCGATTTGCGGGAGAGTGGGTCGATGGAAAAATGAACTGTACCTTGGTTAAGAATCAGCTCCTGGTCAATCAGGTTTCCAGATAAATCATAGGAGATATACCTGTGAGAGTATTTCTCCGTTCCATCGAGTGTGCTCCGCGTGATCATTTTGAGATGTGCAGGGTCATACTCATAGGTAATTAAACAATCGGCTGATGGAATTTTACAGGTCTTCCTTCGGCCCGTTTTATCGTAGGCGTTTTCAATGGTATAACCCCGCGGAAAGGTCTCTACGAGGGTGCGGCCAAATGGATCGGTGGATCGAGTCAGGTTGTCACTTGTTTGGAGATGGCCGAGGAGGTTATAAGTCATTTGATGGCTCACGGTGCCGTCAGATGAGGTGAGAGATTTTAGGTGGCCGAGGTCATTGTACCGGTAGGTCAGGATAGTGCCATTGGGTTTGGTGACAGTTTCCAATTCTCCGCGGAGGGTGTATTGATAATGAGTGATTTTTGCATCGACTGTTCCTTCCGCTTCGATCAGAGTCTCTAAGAGGTTGCGATTGTTGTATTGCCAGGTAGTTCGAATATTCCTTTGAGTGTTATCTGGGGCGAAAACAGTGTCGATCTGTAAGTTTAAGTTGCCGTTAGGATCATAGTACTTCCGTTCCAACGAGAGGATCTTATCGCCTTTTCTCTTCTCAAGAGAGGCGATTTTGTTTTGGGGATTGTAGATTTCAATTGTTTGAAGACCATTTGGATCCGTGTGGGTCTTTTTATGGATCTTTGCATCGTAGTCGTAGGTCTCAGTAAATCCAACAGCATCTGTTCTCTTGATGAGGCGACCTACCGAATCGTATTCGTGGATCTCTTTCTCTTCCAAGCCGTTAACAAAACGGGTAACGGTTTTTTTCTTGCCTGTCGGGTCATATACGTGGGTGACTCTTCTCAATACTTTCTCGGAAGGCGTTTCATTCCTCTCTTCAATCACTCTGTCCAGAAGGTCGTATTCTGTAACGGTGATAA
>CAZFXE010000053.1:1891-9242 GCA_964522945.1 uncultured bacterium | reverse complement strand
TTAAGAATTCCTCGTAGATTTTTTGGATGAGGGTGCTTTTTCCAGCACCCTCTCCACCTTCAAACGAGATAAACAATTACGTCGTGCCTCCGTTGGAGAGGTCTTCAACTTTTTGGGTAGCGTTGGAAAGATCTTCAACCTTTGGGCTTATCTCAGGGGTCTCTTCGGGTTTTTGGCCTGGACCAGACATGTTCTCAATTTTCTGGACAGCGACGACGGTATCATCTTGGAGGTTCACGAGGCGGACGCCTTGTGTTGAACGGCCCATGACGCGGACGTCTTTCATTGACATACGGATTGTTTGTCCTTGCTGCGACATGAGAACAACGCCATCATTATCGGTCACTGAGACCGCGCCGACAACGAGGCCGTTGCGCTGGCTGGTAATAATCGAGCGTACTCCAACACCGCCGCGGTTTGTTTGGCGGAAGTCGTCAACGAGAGACCTTTTACCGTAGCCGTTATCGCAAACGACGAGGACGTTTTGATCTGGTGACACGATTTCACAGGAGACGACGTAGTCGGTGTCGTTCTTGAGAGTTACGCCGCGGACTCCGCGAGCAACGCGACCGATGGCTCGGACGAGATTTTCATCGAAGCGGACAGCCATCCCGTTACGGGTAAAGAGCATGATCTGCTTGCCTTCGTGGACAAGACGGGCTGCAATGACTTCATCGCCTTCGTCGATGTTAATCGCATAGACACCTTTACGACGCATCGAGTTAAACTCTGTGAGGATCGTCTTTTTCACAACGCCTTTCTTAGTTGCAAGCAAGATCGAAGCGGGTTCATCAAAACTCTTCACACGAAGGACAGTGGCGATTTTCTCGCCTGGCTTGATGTCTTCGAGGAGGTTGACAAGCGGCTTGCCTTTTGATTTGCGTCCGGCATCGGGGATCTGCCAAACTTTGAGCCAGTAGCAGCGGCCAAGGCTTGTGAAGATCATGAGGTGGTCATGGGTGGAAGCGACATAGATGTCTTTGAGAGAATCGCCTTCCCGTTTCATATCGAGGCCAGTAACGCCGTGGCCTCCCCTTCTTTGTTCACGGAAGGTATCAACCGGCATACGCTTAATGTAATCATCTTCTGAGATCGTGATGATGACAGGCTCATTTGGAATGATGTCTTCCATTTGGAACTCGCCTTCAGCTGCGATGATTTGGGTTCTGCGCTCGCCTTTGTGGTGCTTGCGGAGCTCTTCGAGTTCTTCCTTGATGATGCCGCGGACGAGGAGTTCGCTAGCTAAGACAGCACGAAGGTGCGCAATCTTCTGTTGGAGATCTGTGTATTCTTCTTCAATCTTGCCGCGCTCAAGGCCGGTGAGTTGATAAAGGCGCAGTTCTAAAACAGCATTGGCTTGTCTTTCTGAAAGCGCATAGTGGGCCATCAATTCGGTTTTAGCGATCTCTTTGTTATCGCTTTCACGGATGAGGCGGACAACGGCATCCAAATGGTCAAGAGCTTTGAGGTAGCCTTCTAAGAGATGGGCGCGGGATTCTGCTTTGGCTAACTCAAAACGGGTACGGCGGCGGATCACTTCGATGCGGTGCTCGATCCATGCAGAGATCATGTGCTTGATGTTCATGGTGCGCGGCATGCCCTTGTCTAAAGCGAGCATGTTGCAGCCGAATGTCACCTGCATATCGGTGAATTTATAGAGCTGGTTGATGGTGACATCAGCGATCTCGTTCCGTTTGAGTTCGAGGACGATGCGCATTCCGTCCATATCGGACTCGTCGCGGATATCTGAAACGCCGTTGAGGACCTTGTCATTGACAAGTTCAGCCATTCTTTGAATCAAGACGGATTTATTGACGTTATAAGGGAGCTGGTCGATGACGACTTTTTGTTTTTCGCCCTCTTGCTGTTCTTCAACGTGCATGACACCGCGGAGCATGAGCTTGCCGCGTCCAGTGTGATAAGCTTCTTTGATGCCGCGGTAGCCGCAGATCACGCCGCCTGTAGGAAAGTCGGGAGCTGGCATCACTTCCATGATCTCATCGATCGTGGTGGCTGGATTGTCGATCACGCGGATGGTAGCTGAGATAAGTTCTTCAAGATTGTGAGGAGGAATGTTGGTCGCCATTCCAACGGCAATACCAGAAGATCCGTTGCAAAGCAGGTTGGGGAATTTAGCTGGGAATACGGTGGGTTCGGTTTTTGTCTCGTCGTAGTTAGGAATCAGCTCGACGGTATCTTTATCGAGATCTTCCATGAGCGATGCAGCAGCGTGTGTGAGGCGAGCTTCGGTATAACGCATTGCAGCGGCGTGGTCGCCGTCGACCGATCCAAAGTTTCCTTGTCCATCGACAAGACGGTATCTCATGCACCACTCTTGTCCCATACGGACGAGTGTGGGGTAAATGACAGTTTCACCGTGCGGATGGTAATCCCCTGAAGTATCGCCGCAAATCTTCGCGCATTTTCTGTGTTTTGCACCAGGAGATAGGTTCAGTTGGCGCATCGCAAAGAGAATCCTTCGCTGAGAAGGCTTAAGGCCATCGCGGACGTCAGGAAGAGCCCGTGAGATAATCACAGACATCGAATACCGGAGATAGCTCTCCTTGACTTCTTCTTCGACATTGCGAGGAACGATCATTTGGTCTTGCGGATAGTCCATATTTTTTTACCTTATATATCCAAGTTCTTAACGGAGAGGGCGTGTTTGTTAATGAAGTCACGGCGTGGAGGAACATCTTCTCCCATGAGCATCGTAAACATGTGGTCGGCAGCGATTGCATCGGGCAGTGTGACTCGGATGAGTGTGCGCTTTTCAGGATCAAGAGTTGTCTCTTTCAGCTGATCGGCATTCATCTCACCAAGACCTTTGTACCGTTGGATCTCGATTCCTTTTCGGCCATTGGCACGGAGGAAATCGATTCCTTCACGGAGAGTAAAGACGGAGGTTTCTTTATCATCTTCATCGATGATATCAAAGAGTTTGCCATCGGCAATGAGATAGTTGTCAAAAGAGAAACCAAAGTCAGCAAGGCGTCTGCGAAGCTCTGTAAGGTTGTGCTCTTCGAAAAGCTCGAGGAACGGCAGAGGCTTGTAGACGAAATGCCTCATCTCATCTGTTTGTTCATCAGGCGGGATCGAAGCGAGCGTTGTGATGTGGTTTTGTCTTTGGTGTTCTTCATCTTCGCGGCGGATCTCTGCAAACTCTTGATCAGAGTAGACAAACCGGAACTGATCGCCGATCTTGACTTGGAACCGTGGGAAATTGCCGATCTGATCTCTCGCTTGCAAGAACTCACGGAAAGGAATTCCCTTTCTCTCGACAGAAAGAAGGAACCCTTCGATGTCTAAAATCGCATAGATAAGGGCATCGACTTCTTCTTTTGTGCTTTGATCGGTATGGCCCATTAAACGGATATTAATATCGCTGACGCCGAGTTTTAGAAGGTAGCTGTCCATCTCTCTTTCGCTATGGATATAGCGTGAGATTTTTTTACGAGTGACTCGATAAAGCGGAGGCTGGGCGATGTAGATGAAATTGTTCTCAACCAACGCGGGCATGTGGCGGTAGAAGAATGTCAAAAGCAGAGTACGGATGTGAGAGCCGTCGACATCGGCATCGGTCATGATGATGATCTTGTGGTACCGGAGCTTTTCTAAGCTGAAATTATCCCTGCCAATCCCGCAGCCAAAGGCTGAGACCATTGCACCGACTTCGGTGTTTTGAAGGATTTTTTCAAGACGGGCTTTTTCAACGTTAAGAATTTTACCGCGAATTGGAAGAACTGCTTGGAACCGTCTATCGCGGCCCATTTTAGCAGATCCACCCGCAGAGTCTCCCTCAACGATGAAGATCTCGCAGAGAGCCGGATCTTTTTCTTGGCAGTCAGTGAGTTTTCCAGGAAGACGCGCGCCATCGAGAGCTGTTTTACGGAGTGTGAGTTCGCGGGCTTTTTTAGCGGCTTCGCGAGCTTGTGCAGCGATGATCGCTTTTTCACCAATTTGTTTTGCGATGTGAGGATTTTCATCTAAGAAGATCGTGAGCTCTTCCCCGGCAATCATCTGAACCACTGATCCAACGTCGCTATTTCCGAGGCGCTGCTTTGTCTGGCCTTCGAACTGAGGATTAGGGACTTTCACAGAGATGACTGCAGTGAGTCCTTCTCTCATATCATCGCCAGAGATCGAGATCTTGTCTGTTTTTAAGAGGTTGTGGTTCTTGATGTATTGATTGAGCACGCGAGTTAGCGCGGTAGAAAATCCAGAGACGTGCGTTCCGCCTTGTCGTGTGCTGATGTTATTGACATAAGAATGGAGGTTTTCAATGTAAGTGTCGTTCCATTGAAGAGCGAGTTCAACATCAACTGGCCCGTCGGAGACATCTCTTATGCCATGAATGTAGATCGGTTTTGGGAAGAGAGGAATTTTGTTTTCGTTGAGGTATTCAACAAATGAAACAACTCCGCCTTCGTAGTAGAGGCAAATTTCAGGATGTTCAGTATCTCGCTCATCTCGGTAAGTGATCTTGATCCCCTTATTAAGGAAGGCAAGTTCTCTGAGACGTCTGAGCAAAAGATCATAGTCGTAGGCTACGACACTAAAGATAGTATCATCGGCCCAGAAATGAACAACGGTGCCGCGTTTGGTCGTTTCGCCCAAAACTTTTAGAGCATGTTGAGGTTTGCCGCGGGAAAATTCCATCTCGTAGGCAGTTCCGTTCTGATGAACTTGAACAAACATTTTTTTCGAAAGAGCATTCACGCAGGAGACGCCGACTCCGTGGAGACCGCCTGACACCTTATATGTAGCTTTGTCGAACTTGCCGCCAGCGTGGAGAATAGTCATAACGACTTCTAAAGCGGTGACATCACGACCTTGTTTCACAGATTCTTTTTCATGACGCCCAATTGGAATACCGCGGCCGTTATCTTCAACAAGAACAGAACCATCTTTTTGCAAAACGACGGTAATTTCATTCGCATAACCAGCGAGGGCTTCATCGATACAGTTGTCGACCACCTCAAAAACGAGCTGATGCAGACCTGCTGTGTGGGTGTCGCCAATGTACATCCCCGGCCTTTCGCGTACAGCCTGAAGACCCTCTAAAACGGTAATCGAGCTTGCATCGTAGGTGTTTTTGCTTTCATCTTCTGTCATCGTCGTCATACCTTTTTATTATCCTATACGAAAAATAATGTTCTTTATCTCGGCTTCTGGGAACTTTTCCTGCAGTTTTTTCAGCAACTTCTCTCTTTCCTGCTGAACCAGTACACTATATAACGCTGCGTTTTTAACCTTTACCACAAGCTGTCCTTTTTCAAAAGAAATTGCTTGCGTCATTGCTCGCCATTTTTCATCAGCGATCAGTGCCCATTCTTCCAAAATCAAATCGGGTCTTTCATTTCTATTGGCATTTCTTTTGCCATCGATTTCATTCAGAACAGATGGAAGCAGATCCTTCAGATGCTTGTTAGTCAGTGTCATCTGTCCTCAAAAAATCGCGGTAAAGTTCTATGAATGCTGAATTACAAGGATACGCGAAATAGCGCAAAATAGCAACGGATTTGCGACCCTTTTTTTGGCCTAAAAATTGACTAGTTTTGGATAGGTTTGAACGAATATAAAGAGCATATTCAAAAGAGGTTTTTACAAAAGCAAGGCGTTGAGACCCATCGCAATTAAAAAGTAGATCGACATGGAAAGGAAGTCATTAAATGCGGTGATAATCGGACCTGCAGCAATCGCAGGATCGACTCCGATCCGAACAAAGAAAAGAGGTGAAAAGACACCTAAAGATGTGCTGGCAAGGCAAGCGCCCCAAAGACCAGCGCAAACAATGATACCGACAATGGCAGGATTGACTTCGATGGCAGAAAGGCCGATAAGATCAAGGCTCCACACCAGCAATCCGGCTAAAACACCAAAGATAACACCAGTGGAGACCCCAATTGTCATCTCTTTGCGAATCGCTTCGCCCTTCGAACCGGCAGATAGTCCTCCGGTTGCCATGCTTCGGACCAAGATCGTGCTGCACTGGAGACCGATGTTTCCAGAAAGACCTGTGATCAGCGGCACAAAGAAAAGCACAAAGGTCAATGATCCGGCTTCATAGCTTTGCAGCGAAGACATGATGCCAACGTTGACAAGACCGGCAAATAAGGTCACCACAAGCCATGGCACGCGGGCAAGAAGTCTTTTCCAAGTCGGTTCGTGTTCACGAACATTTTCTCCCGTACCGGCCATTTGAGCGATCGTATCATCGGCAATATCTTCGATTGCTTCCATCACATCTTCATATGTGACAACACCGACTAAACGGTCTTCTTCATTGACGACGGGCAGTGCGGGAAGCTTATACCGCTCTACAATTTCCACGACTTCTTCACGGGAGGCATCCGCCACCACCTTATGTAGGACAGGCTGCATGACTTGTCTTAAAGGGACGTGAGCGGGATTGATAATAAGGTTACGGGCGGGCACATACCCCTGAAGCTCCCCTGCTTTGTTTAAAACGTAAATTTGACGGGTCAGATCGATTCCAGGATTATCGCGGATATAAGTAGCGGCATCGCCAAGCGTCATTTCAGAAGGAAAAGCAAAAAATTCGTTGGTCATCAAACGGCCAGCGGTATTGCGCTGGTGTTTTTTAATCTCTTTAATACGGGCAGCTTTAGGAGCTTCGAGAAGATCAACGACTCTGCGGAACCGGCGCTCCGACATATCTTCTAAAACAGCCACGGCATCATCAGGTGGCATATGGGCAATGAGATTTTTAGCTTCTGTATCGGAAATATGTCTAAATACCGATACGCGAGTACTGCTGTCGGTATTGACCATGAAGCCGACTTTGGCTTCTAGATCAGCGAGATTTTCATAAATGACGGGTCTGATGTCGGGTGGAAGCCTGGAAGCGGCATAGGCCAAGTCAATGGGGGTATGTTCGCAAGCGATCTTAATGATGTCGTGTAAAATGACCTTCGAAGTCTGCTTGTGAAAAGCGCGATCGAGCTTTTCTTTTAAAATATCGTCTAATTGACTCGTCTTCGAGTCCATCAATGTGACGGAGACTGGCT
The DNA here is from genome assembly GCA_964522945.1 of uncultured bacterium. Lineage (GTDB taxonomy): Bacteria > Chlamydiota > Chlamydiia > Chlamydiales > Rhabdochlamydiaceae > PALSA-1444. Next base: position 2,211 of record CAZFXE010000053.1, on the reverse strand, counting down.
CGTCTAGATCGATATTGTCGCCTTTCATAAAAACCGCAGAATTTAAAATTATTTCTTACATAGGTGTTTAATTCTTTGTAAATCAATGAGTTAAATAAAGAAACGCGCCCTTACCATCTCAATCATTACACCCGTCGATTCTACGATCAAAATTCTTTTCTCTCCAGTAAATTCTTTTGCAAATTTTACCATAAGAAGCTGTCTCCAAATTTCGAACATTCTGCTTGTCAGACTTGGCCACCATGATCTACATTAAATACCAAAAAAACAAAGGAGGATGTTATGGCACTACTATCGATAAGTTCACCTGTAAGGTTCGG
>CAZFXE010000053.1:0-1881 GCA_964522945.1 uncultured bacterium | reverse complement strand
GGGTGTTATGGTAATACTATCAGCGAGATTTTCATCCCCAGTAAAGTATGGAGTCATGAATGCAGGGAGGCCATCTATCTTTCATCATCGTTATACTCATACTCACGTTCCCAATACTAAGGCATCCTTTTATGCAAAACTGTTCGAGGAAAATAGGTTTATGAAAGAACCTGTTGCTGGTTGGACGGAAAGATATATCGTCATTGATGATGAGCCTGATCAAATATTAGCTAATTTCTCTGAGAAAGTTCGCCCTCACCAAATAGATAATCCACCGCTATCTTTCGAGAATTATAAAAGGGATTACCTCAAACCATTTGGTGAATATAGAGCGGAATACGAGAAATATTATAGCGATGAAATAATACGAGAAAGCTACGAAGATTACTGCCAAGGCAGCTATAATAGCTATTTAATAGAAAGGGAGCAGATAAATCCTGGTATCATCCTCTAAAAGGTAGCCCCGCTTCAATGCATTTTAGTCTTTTTTGATTGCCTTGTAGGCAACAAAAGCAACACTCAAGAGCTTGCTTCTCTCAAAAATGTCTACAATCTCTCCTGTCAACCCAAGACTTGTCATAAAATTCATAAATTTCTTCGAATCGGTAATTACAGTTTTGTAATGTTGACCTGTTTTCAAGTAAACAACAGGAGAAATTCCCTCTTTGTTTTCAGCGCCAAAATGCAAAAGCTCTCCTTGGAACTGCTTCTTACCTACCATAATTAATGATAGGGCGTCATTACCTGCCATCTTTTGCGATATTTGCCGTAAAATTTGAACAACGGCGTCTTCTTTTATTACATTCAGAGTCGTACCGAGATGTATAATGTAAAGCTCTCCTCCCTGCCTTAAAAAGTGAGTATCAAAAAAACACTGGCTTGTCATTGCATAGTAATCAACGTCATCTTCAGAGAGAAAAGCTGCAAGACGATTAGGATCAATAACAACTGGTCTTTGTACATTAAACCTTTCAGTTTTTAAAACTTCTGCAATGGCTAGGGCATCATGCCCTAAAGCTCCTCCAATCGATAAAATGCGAACTGGTAAGTGTTTGTATTTTTCCAAATGTGATAAAAGAGGTTCCCAATAGCCCTTCTGACCTACATGCTTTCCACCCTCTCCCGCTAGGGTGACTTCTCCTGGCTCGGATGAAAAAACACTCAAATGAGATTCAAACAAAGCTGATTTATGGTCTATTGCTTTGATATTTTTTTGTAGACGTAATTCAGGTGGTAGTGAGCCTTTAAACACTTCGACTGCTTTGCAACGATTTTTTTCTGATCTTTCAACCACCTCAACCGCATAGCTCTTCCAGTTTATCTGATATTCTTTTGAGGTTTCGCAGAGTGACATTTCTTGCTTGAGAGCGTCATTTTTTCTTTCTCTTAAACATCTTTGAATTGTCTCAATTGATAACTGGCATTGACAAGTGGGCGGTTTACCAGTTGAATACTTTCCTAAGCCTCTAAAGTAGCGATTTGCTAGAGCCGTTGAAAGATAGCCTTTGCTGAAATTTTTCGATGTAATGTTAATAATGTTCACAATCAACCTCTAAGTAAAAAATAAATCGAGACAATTATCTATTGAAAGATAATCAAAAGTCAACAAAATTTAATTCAATAAATAGGACGTTTTAGAAAAAAGTATTTTACACTTTTTTCAACGAAAATTGATGCAAAAAACTAAATTTTTGCGATTACAGATGTTAGATAGTTCCATCCAAAATACATGCTTTTTCCCAATGTGAAAAGATAGGATGTCAAATTTTTTTATGAAAACGTCTTGGAAGGCAAATTCTTATCTCTAGCGCTTTAACTGTGGATCGCGTATGATCGGCCAATTAAATTATGTATACCCCAGATAAAATTCGTAACATTGCC
>CAZFXE010000052.1:0-9291 GCA_964522945.1 uncultured bacterium | reverse complement strand
AAACGAAGATTAAAAGATTTGGAGAATTAACATGAGTAGCAAACACAAAAATATCGGTTCAAGATTCGAAGATTTTCTCAAAGAAGAAGGCATCTTTGAAGAAGTTGAAATTGCAGCTGCAAAACGGGCTTTTGTTATCCAACTCGAAGCAGAGATGAAAAAAAAGAAAATCGGAAAACATCGTCTTGCCAAAATTATGAAAACTAGCCGAACAGCTATAGAGAGACTTTTAGATCCTTGTAAGTCATCGAGTTTAACAACTCTAACAGAAGCTGCATTGGCTCTCGGGAAACACCTAAAACTCACATTAATCTAAAAATAGCTCGTTATTAAAAAGATTAATTACTCTTTTTTTTGCTGCTATTTTTTGATAAAATGGCAGGTCAAATGAAGAAAAATATCAAATTAATTCTTGCCTATGAAGGCACCCATTACCTGGGATGGCAGAAGACGATCTCGGGTCCGAGCATTGAAGAAGAACTGGAAAAGGCCGTGGCTCAGATCCTACAGCATCCGGTGAACCTGCAAGCAGCCAGTAGAACCGATGCAGGAGTGCATGCAGAGGGGCAAGTCGTGAACTTCTTCACGGAAAAGGATATGCCTTTAGACAAGCTCCAAAAAGGGCTCAATAGCATCTTGCCAAGTGACATCTCAGTATTGCAGATCGAAGAGGCACCGGAATCATTTCATCCGACCCTGCAGAACTGCGGCAAGGAATACCATTACTCCATTTGCTTGGGACCTACGCAGCTTCCGTTTTATCGAAACTTCTCGTGGCATTTTTCTTACCCCGTGAACATCGAAGAGATGAAAAAAGCTGCGCTGCATTTGATTGGACGGCACGATTTTTCGGCATTTACCAATGAAAAGCAGGAAGATAACGTCAGAGAAATTTTTGAGATTGAGATTGAGGAGATTGGCAGCCGTTTGAAAATTCGGGTGTCAGGAAACAATTTTCTCTATAAAATGGTTCGAAATATTGTCGGAACTCTGCTCTACGTCGGCTGCGGAAAATTGTCAGCTGAAGAGATCCCTGCAATTTTAAACAGTAAAGACAGGACCTTAGCAGGCGTTACAGCTCCAGCTCTCGGCCTCGTCTTAAAAGAGGTTTTTTATGGAAAGAAATGATCCTTGCTGGTGCGGAAGCGGACAAAAATGGAAGAAATGCCATTATCCTGTGATACCGCAGACAGATTCCAAAAGCCTGGCCCGCGAATACAAAAAGCAGTTTGGCATTTTACTCAAGACTCCTGAGCAGATTGAAGGAATCCGTAACTCTTGCAAGCTCGCAGCCCAGATTCTTCAAGCAACCTGCAAGATGGCGGGGGCCGGCGTTACGACCAATCAATTGAATGATTTTGCCGATGATCTTCACCGAAAAGCTAATGCGATCCCCGCGTCTCTGGGCTATTTAGAACCTCCTTTTCCTAAAAGCATTTGTACGTCTTTAAATGAAGTGATCTGCCATGGAATTCCCGATGATCAGCCTCTTGTCGAGGGAGATATCGTCAATATCGACATCACCTGTATTTTAAATGGATATTACGGCGATTGCAGCGCGATGGTCGAAATTGGAAAAGTTTCTGAAGAAAAGCACCGCGTAGTGGAAGTTTCAAAAGAGTGTTTAAGACGGTCTATTGAGATCCTAAAACCGGGCGTTCCATTAAATGAAATTGGCAAGGTCATTGAAGATTATGCAAGTCAGCATGGCTGCAGCGTGGTTAATCAATTTGTCGGCCATGGCGTCGGAGTCGGTTTCCATGAACCTCCCCAAGTACCCCATCATTACAACACTTTGGCAATTCCTCTGGCCGAAGGGATGACATTTACGATTGAACCAATGATCAATGCTGGAGTCCGAGAAGGCATTATCGATCCGGTCGACAGATGGACAACTCGGACAGTGGATGGAAAACCAAGCGGTCAATGGGAACACACGATCCTCATCACTAAAACTGGTCATGAAATCATGACTCTGCTGTAAAGCCGCCCCTAGAAGCTTTTACACTCTTGTACCAAAGTGCATAAATGTTCTCTTCGCTTTTAAAAACCCGGCGGTCTTCTTCATATAAATTAGCAAATCTTCCTTCAAAAGAGAGAAAAAGGTAACGGAGTTGTTGCATTTCCTCAGTATTCGGATCCTTTTTCGCAATCGACTGTAAATCAAGGTACGGGCGTAGCTGAAGATACGTGATCGTCTTGTTTCTCACCGCATCTTCCGCGATTTTTAAAATATACTCTTTCGCTTCAAGATTGGTCACACACGCATGCGTTGCTGTGTCGAAAAGATCTCTAAATACATGAAAGTCGGCATTGATTTTCTTGAGGTGCAAAGCTAATGTATTTGCCTGATCCGCTGGTGTTACCGTCTGAGTTGGCACAACAGTTTCAACGTCGGAAGTGGCGGGACGGCACAGCAAGCTCTTTGTGGGCTCATTCAGAATGTCGATAACCTTCTCGCTAAGTTTCGCAATATCGGAACGAGATAAACCGGAAATGACTTTCTTGACGACTAAAAGCATGACCACTGTCACAGATGTGATCACCACAACGTGCTGGTTATGTAGATGATTAAAAGCTGGAAACCCAACAACCGAAGCAAAAGCAGTTGAAGCTCGGTTGAAAACAACTTGCAAAGCGGGAACGACAGTAGGCCACGCATCTTTTATAAATCCTGACGCTGACTGTGCAAATCCATCAAGTCTTACCATTGAATATACTCCGGAAATTTGCGACCGTTATAATTCAAGTAAATCTTAAATTCAATTTAACAAAAAATTTACATTTTTTGTAGCAGCGATTTAGAAAAAAATAGATCGCTCATTTTTCCCTATGAAAACTCATGTGTCTCAAAAAAATTATTTTGCGGAATAACGTCTTAGAAAAAAATCTTAGATGGACATTGGGGAAATCTATGAATTGTCTAACTTTGCAAAGGTCTACAAGTCATCATCCTAACAAATCGTGGGATTCTGATTCTTTAATGACTTTTTTACGACTTGTCTTCCCTTTCGACATCGAAAGCTCAGAAACAATCTGCTGCAAAGAAGCTAACTCGGTCTCGAGCTTTTTCTTCTCTTCTTCCGTTTGTTTGAGCTGATGAATCAGGGTTGATTCTGAGGGGTTGAGCTGGCAGGATTGCTCTTCTTTTTCTTTTTGGGCTGTAAGCAACTGGCTTTCGACTGAAAAGAGTCGAGTCCGAGCTTGTTCTAAGGCTTGGGACTTTTCTTCAAACTGCTTTTTCAGTTCCCGATATGAACTTTCCGTCTGTCTTTTCTCAGCATCGAAGAGATCAGGCGCTAGCTTGGAGAGTTCGAGTTCAGCGACTTTGCGATCTTTTTCTATGGCCAGCTGGCCCATTTGAGAACCTTCACGTTTGAGCTGTTCGATTTCAGCTTGATGGACATCCACGAGTTTTTGATAAGAGGTGCACCGCTCTTCTGCCCGAACAAGCTTTTGCTGAAGTTTCTTAGCTTCGGTGCTTAAGTTTTCAATTGTGAGATTGGTTTGGGCTTGAAGATCCAGAAAACGGACCTGCCAAGGGTTGTTTTGCTGTTCAGGAGGTACTGGAGCCTCTTCAGGCTTAGATGTGATCAGAGCTAGGAAAAGACCAACTCCTAGGGCAACGCCGACGCCTGCTGACCAAATTGAAAGGTGGTCAAATTTTAGAATCCCCAGCAAAAATGTGGCGACTAACAAAGTAATTCCAAGCAATCTCATGTGGCTAATCTCCCTAAAATGCGTCCCATCATTAAAAATCCTTGCTGCAACTGCTCGAAGCTGAAGTGTTCATTCGGAGCATGGAAATCATCGCTATCAAGACTAACGCCGATCACAATTGCGTCTCCTTTGCAGGCTTTGGCTAAATCTGCCACAAGCGGGACTGAAGCGCCACAGAGAATATTGCCGCAAGGCTTGCCAAAAACCTCTGTCAGAGCATCGGAACAAACATGAGCGGTCTTCGTATCAGGAGAGCTACGGACAGGTTTGCCACCATGATCTGAAGTGATAGTAACTTCTAAACCTTTTGGTGCAATTTTTTTCAGATAGCTGGCGATTGACTTTGCAACTTCAGTGGGATCTTGGTTCGGAACAATGCGGCACGAGATCTTTGCTAGAGCCATCGAAGGAATGACGGTTTTAAAACCAGCTCCAGTGTAACCACCGGAGATACCATTGATCTCCAAAGTCGGACGGATCGCATTCGATTCCCAAAGAGAATATCCACCCTCGCCTTTAAAAGCTTTGATGCCAAATTGTTTGCGGAGATACTTTTCATCGACGATTTTTTGGAGCGCTTTAAGTTCTTTGGCTGTCGGTTTTGCAACATTTTTATAAAAACCCGGAATCGCAATCTTGCCTTTTTTGTCCCAGAGCTTAGAAAGCATTTCAACTAAAGCTCTGTTCGGATTTAAAACAATCCCGCCATGGATGCCGGAATGAAGATCGATGGTTGAATTGCGGCACGTTACTTCCATCATTACGATACCACGCAGTCCTAATGTAATCGCAGGACGGCCTGCAGCCGGCAATCCCCCGTCAACAACTAAGATATGATCAGCCTTCAACTCTTTCTGATGCGTCTTAAGCATTTCTAAAGCCCCTTGGCTGCCGCATTCTTCTTCACCTTCGACAAAGACCTTAATGTTGAGATCGAGCTCTCTACAGAGCTCAAAAAGCGCCTTCAAAGCTGTCAGTGTATAAAAACACTGACCTTTATTGTCAGAGGCGCCTCTAGCGTAGACATTTCCATCGCGGATAGTTGGTTCAAAAGGAGGAGATTTCCATTTCTCAATCGGATCGGTTGGCTGCACATCGTAATGATGATAGATTAAGACCGTGGGACGTTTTGGATTGACTTCATGGGAAGCGAAAACAACAGGATGAAATTTCGTCTGCCAGATTTGAGTTTTAAACCCGATATTTTTTAAGTAGCCTTCTACCCACGATGCTGTAGCGTCGATGTGTTTGCGATATGCCGGATCGGTGCTGACAGAAGGAAACTTTAAGAATGTAAAATAGTCCCGGTGAATGCTCTCTTTGTTTTTGCTATACCATTTCTTGAGCTCTGAAAGAGTGGGCGTCATGTAATGTCTGTATCTATGATGTTTTGTGCACTTTCGACGAGATAAGCAGCTAAGATCGGATCTCCGCTATACGTCATCTCGACTTCCATCTTTCCGTCCTTGGAAGTTTCCGTGCAGGTGATTAGAACATAACAGGTATTGTTTTCAGAAAGAGCCTTCTTGATTTCCACTGTGCTCTTTCTTTGAGGCCAAAACAAACCCTCTACGAGTTTTCGCATTGCTCTCCGCTTCTTATGTGCAAAAATTAAATGCTATGTTGAGATACATCTCATAAATCAATATTAATTAGCAATCGTTGTCTGCTTAAAATTAAAGCTTTACACCTCTTGACGGTTAAGATTTAACAAGGTTTAATAGAGGAGAACTCACGAGGAGAAGTTTATGGCATTCTTTAAACGGATTTTCTTATTTCTGGTCGTCAACATTCTGATCGTCACCACGATCTCTATCATTTTAAATCTTCTGAACGTCAAACCGTTTCTCAATGCTCACGGATTAGATTACAACTCTCTGATGATTTTCTGTTTGATCTGGGGATTTGGCGGTGCTTTTATTTCACTTGGCCTTTCCCGTATGATGGCCAAGTGGATGCTTGGCGTCCGCTTGATCGATCCGACAACATCTGATTCCACACAGAGAAGTCTTGTAGAGACAGTCTATAAGCTTGCGCGTGCTGCTGGGTTAACCGTCATGCCAGAAGTTGGCATTTACAATTCTCCTGAAGTCAATGCGTTTGCAACAGGACCGACAAGAAACAGATCTCTTGTAGCAGTCTCTTCCGGCCTGCTGAGCAGAATGTCGCAAGATGAACTCGAAGGCGTGATCGGCCATGAGATCACCCACGTCGCCAATGGCGACATGGTCACCATGACGCTTATTCAAGGTGTTGTCAACGCGTTTGTCATGTTCTTAGCACGCGTTCTTGCTTATGTCTTATCAGGGATCGGCAACCGAAATAAATCATCTGGGAATTCCTACCTGATGTTCAATGTCTTAGTGATCGTGTTCCAAATCGTCTTCATGATTTTAGGATCGCTGGTTATCGCTGCGTATTCCCGCTACCGGGAATTTAAAGCTGATAAAGGCGGAGCAAAACTCGCTGGTCGTGAAAAAATGATCTCGGCTTTACAAGCGTTGCAGAAAGTCCAAGGGATCCGGGATCAAAAGGTTGAAAAGCCTGCATTTCAATCGATGAAGATTTCCCATCAAGAGCGACGTGGCTTGATTGCTTTTTTTGCTACGCATCCTTCGTTGGAACTACGAATTGAGCGGCTGAGAAAAGAGGCTTAAGAGCTGAGCAGTGCTTTGAAGTGATCGAGCGTCACGAGTTGGTCATTCTCCATGAGGAAGACCTCATGGGGATGGATAATCTCGCAGAGATTTTTAAGGCTTTCACATTTGAGAACTACGAAATCGACTTCTGCTAATGAAGAAAGTAGAGAGACGATCTCTTCATCGGGATTTTCATCCCGGATATAAACAATGAGTTTTGCGTCTTCATCTCGAAGAGATAGCTTCCGGAGGCTGCGGAAAAGAGCGGTTGTCATCCCTTGAGAACTGTAGAGTCCCAGAACAAAATATCTTTTATTTTTCAGAGCTTCTTGGAGGGCAAAGAGATGCTCTTCATCGAACACTTTATTATCGACATCGTATTCAAGAAGGCGAACCGCTAGATCGGATAGATTAATGCGTGCGCAGCCGAGTCTTTCAATCGCGATGCCGGCAGCGATGTTGGCAAGCTGAGCGCCGTATTTGATATCGAGCTGGTTACCCAGAGCAACGCTGACCATCGCGAGGACTGTGTCGCCGGCTCCGGTGACGTCTTTAACTTCTTTAGACCGGACAGGGAAATCAAGCCGTTTTCCATCGCGGGTAAAAAGAGAAATCCCCGCCTCTGAACGGGTGATCATGAGCATATCGACGGTGACTTTTTTGAAGAGAATTTCTGCGACTTGTTCTAAAGAGGCTTCACGGGTGAGTTTCGCAGCATCGTAGGCTTCTTGGAGGTTCGGTTTTAAAACTGTGGCGCCTTGGTATTTCGTAAAGTCATCGCCTTTAGGATCGACGATGATGGGGATATTTTTGGCTCTGGCCATTTCAATCACACCCATCAGAAGAGAACGAGAGAGAAATCCTTTGCCGTAGTCGGAGATCGAAATGATATTGACATCTTGAAGGAGCAAGGGGAGCTTTTCGATGATTTCTTGTTCGACTTGTTCTGGAATAGGAGTGATGTTTTCGAAATCAACTCTGAGGACTTGCTGGGCATCTGCAATCAGCCTGTTTTTCACTGGTGTCTGGAACTGGTTTTGGAAAATCATCCCATCGGTATTAACGCCTTCGTTGGCTAATGCTTGGACGATGTTTTTTCCGGCTGCATCATGGCCGACTCTTCCGACTGCGACAACACTAGCGCCTAAAGAGATTAAATTTAGAACGACGTTGCCAGCTCCGCCGGGCAGGCTCTCTTCACGGAGCACATGCAAGACAGAAACAGGAGCTTCCGGAGAAATGCGTCGGACTTTTCCTGTCGTATACGTATCGTACATGAAGTCGCCGATCACGAGGACGCGGACAGGACTTAAACGGCTGAAAATTCCACTGAGCTTTTTTACCATCGGCGGTCTAATAGGATATAATTTTGAATATAGTCTTTCACTGCTTCATCCGTATCATAACTAAATTTGAGTTCTTTGTCTTGGCTGTATTTATTCATCTCAGCGCAGGTGTAGTTTTGATACTGGCGGACCAGATCTTGCGGCATATCGATGTATTCGATGTTGGAGGGTTTATTTAACGCTTTAAAGACCGCTCCAGCCAATTGATTCCACGTGGTGGACTCTCCCCTTCCGATGTTAAAAATCCCACCTCGTTTGTCGTTTAAAAAGTCGCAGGTCATTTTCACAGCGTCTTTAACGTAGATGAAATCGCGGCACTGTCCTCCATCGGCAAATTTTTCTGGTTCGGACGATTTATAAAGCCTGATGACACCTTCTTGCTGGATGATTGGGATCATTTTGTAGACCATTGAGGCCATGCGGCCCTTGTGATTCTCGTTAGGACCAAAAACATTGAAGTACTTAAGACCGACAATCTGATCTAGGACGCCTTCTTGTTTAGCCCAGAGATCAAAGAGATGTTTTGATTTACCATAGAGATTGAGGGGCTGTAAAAGATCTAAAAGATCATGCGCATCAGAAAAGCCTTTTGATCCATCGCCGTAGGTTGCTGCTGATGAAGCGTAGATAAATCGCTGGCCATTTTTTAAAGCGTATACTGCAAGTCTTTGCGTGTAGCGGGTGTTGTTATCAATGAGGTATTTTTCGTTTTGTTCCAGGGTATCTGAGCAGGCTCCCAAATGGATGAAAGCGCCAATTTCAGATTCTCTGCCCTGCAGCCAGTTAAATAATGCAGAAATGGGAAGAAGCGTTTGGTATTGTTTTTCGTGGAGATTTTTGATCTTATCTGGATGATCAAGCTCATCGACAAGAATTAAGTTGGTCTGCCCTAAATCATTCAGATGCCGGACGACTCCAGAACCAATGAGACCCGCAGCTCCTGTAATGACAATCATTTTTTCTGCCATAAGTGCTCTTTAAGATACCAAAAACCAGCCGTTTTCCGCTATAGAGAGATTCTCATGACGAACTTTGTTTTATTTAAACTCGGTAAAAAGAGTTACTCATAGATAAGACTTTTATTCGCAAAATGCCTGATTTTGGTGTCAAGAATGGGAAATCCCCCGTCTGGAAGACGGGGTCAAGAATTAGGATCGGTGTTCTTGAGCTTGTTCTCCGATAATCTCTAGAGAATAGGCACAAGTCACGTCTTCTTTAAGTTTCAGGGTCATTGGATGGACGCCTGTCGTTTTGATCGGCTTATTGAGGCCGATATTGCGCTTGCCGACAGCGATGCCTTCTTTTGAGAAGAGCTCGATGATGTCAGAAGCTCCGACAGAACCGTACATATGTCCTTCAGGATCGACCTTAACGGTGATCTTGAGAACGAGGCCCTGAAGTTTCGCAGCTTGGTCTTCTGCTTCTTTCTTGTCGACAGCTGCTTTTTTCGCGCGCTCTTCTATGAGCTTGGCTTGCATACGAAGGGTATGGGCCGAGGCGGGGACAGCTAGTGACCGAGGAAGAAGAAAGTTCCGTGCGAAGCCGGACTTCACAGAGATGAGTTCACCGCTGCGGCCGACATCTTC
>CAZFXE010000051.1:0-9304 GCA_964522945.1 uncultured bacterium | reverse complement strand
CTCCTTTTACAATTAGATTGACGAGGAAATAGCTTATCGTCAAGAACTAAAATATATGTATTTAGTCGGCGATATTGGCGGCACCAAGGTGCATTTGGCTTACTATGAACACGATCATGTGGTCAAAGAAGAAAAGTTTTCCAGCAACCAGTACAACAGTTTCTACGAGATCTTGAAAAAATTTGTCGATCGTCCGGCTGACAAAAGCTATCTTGCACTGGCCGGTCCTATCCACGACAGAAAATGTCATATGACCAATCTCAACTGGGACATTGATGCCGATCGAATCGAAAAAGAGCATCGGGTTTCAAAAGTGCATCTGATCAATGATATTGTTGCTGCAGGATGCGGCCTCAAACGGTTAAAATCTAAAGACATTTTTACTCTCAATGAGGGCACAAAAGCCTCTGGCAATCAAGCGATCATCTCTGCTGGGACAGGCCTTGGAATAGGTGGCCTTTGCTGGGATGGAAAAAAGCATCTTTCGTTAGCTTCTGAAGGAGGCCATGGCGATTTTGCTCCGCGCGCTCCTGTTGAAAATCAGCTCTGGGATTACCTCCACAAAAAATACGGGCATGTCTCCGTCGAACGAGTCGTTTCCGGTCCTGGACTTGAGCATCTCTATTGGTTTTTAGTTGAAAGAGGCAAGCACGCAAAAGGGTTAATCGGAGAAGACATCCCTAAGCAAGTCATTGAACAAGGCTTATCGGATCAGTCGAAAGTCTGCCAAGAAGCGCTCCAATGGTTTGCCTCCCTTTATGGTGCAGCGGCTGGCAATGTGGCCCTACAGTTTTTGTCTGTCGGCGGAATTTATCTGGCCGGTGGGATTGCTCCAAAAGTTTTGCCTGTTTTGAAACAAGCCGAGTTCATGAAGGCTTTCACGGATAAAGGACGGTTTCAGGAGCTTCTACAAAAAATCCCCGTCCATGTTGTTTTGAACGAAAGCCTTCCTTTATTAGGAGCCTTAGAGCTCTGTTTAAGGTAGTTCTTTTGACATAAGTAAAGCGGATTGACATGTCTCGGGATGCCACCTTCGGATATAAAGTTGTTTGTTTTTGGCTTTGAGCAGTTCTAAAACTTCCGGATACCGCTTTTCGAAAGAAGAGATCACAACGCCATCTCCGACACGGCTCTCGATAAGGGTTGTTGGAGATTTGACGATAATCACGTGTCCATCCCAAGTCAGGAGATCAAGAGGTTTGATTTCTTCGATGGGAACTTCTATTCCAAAATGAATCAGATCGGAGGTGTTACGCGGAGTATATCCATCAGTAGCTTGATACAAGATACCCGAACAATCGAGCCCTCGGCAGACCGCATCATCGCGATCTTCCAGAGGAGCATCTTTAAGAAAAGGGTAAAACTCTAGGATTTCAGGGATGCCGATATCCCAGTTTCCTCCCCAGAAATAACGGAGCCCGACACGATCTTCGATCCACTTCAAGATTTTATCAATGGGCGGGAGTTTTTTGACTCTTTCAGGAGTGCCCTCTGTTGCTTTCTGTAAAAATCGGCTGTCAACATAGAGAGCAGCTGTGGAGGGATATTCTGCCGTCTCAACTTGGAAGATATTATCAGAGATTTTGCTTATAAACTTAAATTTGGTGCCTGGAAATGCAATCGTCTCCATCTCCATCAACCGGCCCTGGGTATCTTTCTTTAGAGGAAGATAATTAAATGGAATATCAGGCGTGTTGAAAATAGGAGTAGGGATCTTAGCTACATAAGGCATAGTCTCGACTATAGGGAAGAAAGCAATAAAACGGTAGTCTCCCCGAAGGAAGACTACCCAAGAGACGGTTAAACTTTTAAAGGAGGATTTGTGTAATTAATGCTATAAATTCCACGCACTTGTCCCCATTTATTAGGATTTTCACTAGTTTTGACCATTCCTGCTTTTTCTTGGACGCGGATGGAAGGAAAGTTGTCCAATCGAGCTGTTGCGACCATTTCAGTCACAGGAGCGCCGTCGGCTTCCAGAGGTTTCTCATAAATTCTATAGTAATTCTCGATTAAGGAAGGGATATACCGTTGAACGATTGCATGAACGGCTTGCGATCCAAATCCTTTGCCCTGCTCGTCGTTTTTAATAACAAAAGCTGTTTCCAGTTGTCCTGCGTTATCTCCAAACCCTGCTACAATATATCCAATAGGACGAGGCTCATTTTTTGTGCTGATCAGGAATCCGTTGAAAGGAATTCTGTCGACAGTCCAACGTTTCACATACGTATCAACGCGAGCCTTGGCAGCTTTCATTTGCTCTTCTTTCCAAGCATCAAAGCCGTTAGTTTCCAACCGTTTCTCGTTGTCGGTAAACAATCTCATTGTGACTGGGTCTGTGTACAAATTCTGCATGAAGTCAAGGTCGGTCTCTTGGATAGAGCGGAGTGTCAGATCTGTCGTTTCAAAAGTGATTGGAGTTCCGTATTGGAAAAAATCGGTAACAGCGGTGTCGAGATCAGTGGCAGCAATCATTGACATGGTTAACCTATAGGTTGAAATTTAAGAAAAACGGAGCGATTTTAAGCCCAGTGATTTTCTAAATCAACAAAAAGATTCATGATTGACATTTCACCTTGTTCTTCATAAAGTTTCACTCAAAAGAGGAAATTCTAAATGAAAACACTGAGTAAATTTTTCCAAGTATTTGCGTTACTCGTTTTATTGGTCGGATGCACTGCTAAGAAAGACAATGTCTTGCGAGTTAACCTGGGAGCAGAACCAACAACGCTTGATCCGCGTAAAGCCCGGGATCTTCAAGCGATGACGCTAGCTCGTATGTTTTTTGAAGGACTCACTAGGGTTAATCAAGACGATAAAGCCGAGCTTGCTTTAGCTGAAAAAGTGGATGTATCTGCCGACGGAAAAACTTATACATTTACTCTTCGGGCCGCCAAATGGTCAAACGGTGATCCAGTGACAGCCAATGACTTTGTATATGCTTGGACGAAAGCTCTTGAGCCCCATTTCCCAGCTGATCAGGCTTTCCAGCTCTATGTGATTAAAAACGCCAAGGCTGCCAAAGAGGGAAAAATCTCTCTTGAACAAGTGGGTGTGAAAGCATTGAATGAAAAAACTCTTCAAGTTGAACTGCAAAACCCAACTCCTTACTTTTTAGAAGTGGCAGCTCTCCCGATCTACTTTCCTTTCCCAGCTAAAGACGAGAAAAACAACGATATTAAGAAAATTGTCGGAAACGGTCCTTTTCTACTTAAAGATTGGAGGCATAACGACCTTTTGCGCGTAGTTAAAAATCCAACGTATTGGGATGCGGCTAACGTGAAATTAAAAGAAATCGACTTTATGATGGTTCAGGAAGACACAGAACTTAAGATGTTTGAAAAAGACGAGCTCGATTGGGCTGGGTCTCCTCTTTCAGTACTTCCAGTCGGTGCTTTAGAGGGATTGAAAAAAAGTGGCAATCTCCACGTAAGGCCGTTTCTTGCGACCTATTTCTTCAGGACTAATGTCGAGTCGGAACTGTTTGAACATCCTTTAGTGAGAAAAGCTTTTGCTGAAGCGATCAAACGATCAGAGATCGTCGAGCATGTGACACAAGGAGGGCAGCTTCCTGCCACAGGCCTTCTTCCTCCCTCGCTTAGAGGCCAGGAAAATGGATATTTTGCCGATGGTGATGTGAAACAAGCTCGTGAAGATTTTGATCGGGCTTTAGAAACGTTAGACATGACACGAGATGAGCTTCCTTCCATTTCTCTGATGTATGTGACGGGTGAGAGGAACCATTTGATTGCACAAGCTGTTCAAGAGCAGTGGCGCAATGCTCTCAATGTTCATGTCGAGCTCCAAGCCGTTGAAAGAAAAGTTTTCTTTGACCGTCTTTCTAAGAAAAATTTCCAGCTTGCCTCTGGGAACTGGACAGCGGACTACAATGATGGTATGAACTTTTTAGAGATTTTTAAGTTTAAGGCCGGTGGATCTAATAACACAGCATGGGAAAATCTCCAGTACCGAGAACTCTTAGACCGGGCGGCAGAGACTGTTGAAGCGGACAAAAGAACACAGATCTTTCAAGAATGCGAAAACATTCTCATGAATGAAATGCCGATCATTCCCCTTTTCCACTACACGATGCTGTATGTTTCTAATCCTAAAGTCAAAGGAGTTGTCCTTTCGAGCTTGGGAAGTGTTGACTTCAAATGGGCATATGTAGATCAATAAGGGTATGAAAATATTCTTTGGGCTTGGGGCTTTGTTACTATTTTGCTCTTCGGTTTTTGCCGGACTGACGCTGGTCAATGATAGCACGTATAAACTGACAGTGCATATCCGAGCGGCTGATGGAACCGATCTTGGCGCTTTGGAAATCAATTCCCAGCAGTCGATGGCATGGAACACGTTTTCAGGCACGACCGGTAATCTCCAATATTATAATTCTTCTCAGACGCCGTATACAGTGATTTGGTTTTGTAATAATGGAAGCACAGATTCTCCATATTCGATTTGGACGGACGTTCCTTCGGGGTCTACCTGCACAGCAAATGGTGGAGACGGACTACGTTCTTGCCAAAAGCCTCAAAAAAAGCAGCAACCACAGAAACCTTCACCTCAAGCCGCGCCTCAGCAAAATACCCAGAAACAGACCGAGCAAGAAGCTGGGCCTCCGGAAGGATTCCTACAGTGATTCCTTTTGAGGAGTGCCTTTTTCGTAGACGATCTTTTTAATTAATCTTCCGTCTTTATCTGAAAGCGTTGCGATTCCTTTGCCGTTTTCGATTTTTGAGATGGGTCTTTTTCCGTCTTTTTTAAAGTACGATCCTTTGATCAAAAGATCGTTTTCATACTCTTCCATGAGCATGAGGCTGCCTTCTTTAAACCAAGCATATGAAGGGCCATGCTTTTTATTATCGTGCATCTCGCGCTGGCTTTCTAAGACGTTGTTTTCATACCAGGTTTTAACGGTGCCTTGAAGGGTGTCTTCTTTCCACTGAAGACAAAGTTTAGGAGACGGTTTAGCGTCATTGGAAGGATAGTATTCCCATTCTTCGCCGTCTTTCATGCCGTCTTGAATGTGATAAAGCGAAACGAGCTGTCCTTTAGGGTTAAAGTTCTTCACTTCGCCTTCGATAGCTCCTTTTTGGTATTCGACCAAAGAGGCAAGTGTTTGCTTCTCAAACACAGCTTGGAACCCTGTGCTGTTTTCAACGCGGGAAATTTCTTTTCCATCAGCACCGCAGTAAGATCCAGTAATCAAGAGTCCTTTTTCCCATTCTTCAGTGTATTTGAGCTGCAATGGAGTCCAATGAGCTATAGCAGAACCGTCTTTAACACCTTCGGTGTAGTTGATTTGTTCGATGCAATTGCCCTGTTCATCAAACAGCTGAATGAGGCCAGCGATGCCGTCCTTATGGTAGGGGATCTCTTTAGATAAGACGCCATTAGGGTGGTAATAAAGCGAAGTTCCTTCGAGAAGCCCTTTTTCGTATAAGATTTTAGCCGTTAGGCGCGCTTGTTCATCGTAAACCAGGCAGATCCCTTCAAAGAACCAGGTTAACTGAGCCACTTCGCTCAAATCTGGAGTCCCTTCGATGACATGGGCGTCTACTTTGAGCTGGCCGTTAGGGTGCCATTCGAGGAACTTTCCATGGGCTCGTCCATTTTCAACTTCTAAGTACTGCCAAGGTTGTCCGTTTGTATGGTAGGTCGTGACTTTGGAGCTGGTTTTACCTTGGCTGGATTTGCCGTAGACCCGGACGACCTTTTGATAAGGCTGAGGGGTCAAGAAATCGGTTTTTTCATATTTGCCGAGTCGCTCTTTGGCGCTGACGGTCTCTGAAAAACCGTTCCGATCTAAGGTTTGAATGGTGACTAGATCATCGGAATTTTGCGCTGCTTTGGAGGCGCAGCCGGTGAGGATTAAAATGACAAGTAAAGCGGCTATTTTTTTCATGGGACTCTTTTGATTAACTCTGCTTGGACATTATAGACGGTTTCATCGGCTTTTTCTTTGAGCTTTTTCAATTCGAAATCTTTGATGATAAGAAGCGGACGGTCTTTCGAATCTGCCTCAAGGGCAGTGAGAAATTTTTTAAGATCGTCTTCGTTCATTTGGACGGTGTTTTCCATTTTGTGCTCCGTCTCTTGAAAGAAGGAGCCTGAACGCTCGGCTTGCTGTATAAAACGGATCCGGTTTTTATCTCCCTGCAAAAAGGAAAGCCTTTCTTGAAGGGCACTGTTGCTGGGATATTGCCTTGCAAGGGCTTGCACACGGCTGAGCTCTGGCGTTAAGAGAGGCAGTGTTTCAACGACCTTAGAAAGATAGTGTGGATTGCTTTCTTTAGCTGACTGCCAAACAACATTTCGGGTTGATTTGGAGTTTTCTGAAGAAGTCGCCTTTTCTTCCAAATCTGAAATTTTTCTTGTCCAAGCTTGTATCTGCATACTTTTTTGCTCCAGGTGAAAAACCACTAGGCACAGCGGGATCATTCCCAGCGCAAGTACAAGCAGAGGATTGCTTTTTTTTAAGTCTTGCGCAAGACGAAGATAAGTTTGTAACAGTCTTGATTTGCGGTCCATGCAACCTTTTGTTTTTTATCGACGAGCGTCGGAGCTTTTTCCAGAGCTTCTTGAAAGCGATGGGCAACAGCTGGGCTCTCTGCTGTAAATTCTAATTCAACTTTCACTTGATAGGGCTGTATTTTATCTCCCGCTCGGGGATATTGTACCAATCCATAGTGGAAATGGACAACTTCAATAGGTTCTTGAAGAGTTCCGAGCCAGGCCATCACATCTCGAACTGACGGCACATCAGGGATCAAAGGAAACTCTTGCCCTTCTTGATGAAGTTTTTTTTGCCATGCAAGGAGTTGCTCTTCTAAAGGTCCTGATGCTGAAAAATGAGTGGCAATCCTTTTTTTCAGAGCTGTTTCTTTCCGATGGAGCATCCATTCACCGGAGCAAAGAGTCAGCAGAGTGACGCCCAAACAAGAAGCCCAGGTGCCGATCTTCAATAGACGGTCTCTTTTCAATTTTTTCGAAGAGGTAAAATCGTTTTGCCGAAATTGGCAAGGAGTCTCGTGCAGTCCATCTAAAGCAAGGCCGATTGGGATAGCAAAAGCCAGCAGCTGCGCGGAGGAATATTCTTGAAATGTCGGCAGCTCGGATGGAATTGAAAAATGGTGGCCGTATTTACTCTTAAGATAGCTTTCTAGGCGGCCTTTGTCTTCCAAACATTGAGAAAAAATGATTTTTTCTCCCTCTATTGCTAAGGCTGTGCTTTGATGCACCCAGCTGATGGATTGTTCAGGAAATAGTAGCCTTGCAAAGCGGGCAAGAGCTATCGGAACGGAAGAAACTTGATCGGGGTCGACCTTCTTTTCTTGAAAACTAGTTAGATGTTTTTTTAATGCTAAGCGGGTGGTGGCAAAAACGACGACATCGGTTTTCTCTTTGGAAGGATAGAAAAATGGATGAACAATGGTCTCTTCTAATGAAAATGGAAGTAGGCTTTCTAACTGGAAAGGAAGGGCCTTTAGGACAGCTGAGTGCCTAGTGAGTTTAAGTGTAACTTCCCTTCGGATAACATCTTCTGAAGAAAGAGCGGTGACAAGATGTAAATTTTTTTCTTGAAGTAGTTCATAAGGAATGTCGTCAAATTCTCCAATTCTTTCTAACGTCAACTGATTTTTGACTTTAGAAACGATAGCAATTCTTACACTTTTTCCTTCAAAAAATAAGCCAATAGCACGCATGGGTTGGGATTTTATCCAAACTATGGTATTATCTCTATATGCTTTACTTCATCCACTATGTTTTTTTCGGTTATACGATCTTAATCGCGGTTAGATTGATTGCCTCGTGGTTCCCCGCTTTCCAGGGCCAGATTTGGCTCCGATGGATGGCAAAGTGCACCGATCCGTTTCTCAATTTATTCCGCCGCATCATTCCTCCTATTGGCGGAAGACTGGACTTAAGTCCGATGCTGGCGTTTCTCTCGCTGAAATTGATGGAAAATTGCGTTTTCATGCTTGGAAACTTTTTTAGCCGTTTATTCAGATAATGTTAAAAAGACCATTTAAACTCGGCAATCTCGAGCTTCCTTCCAATATTTTTTGTGCGCCGCTGGCCGGTTGCTCCGATCTTCCGTTCCGACGGATGACGACAAAATTTCAGCCGGGCCTGGTCTATTGCGAAATGGTCAAGATGGACGCTTTAGTCCGTCATGATCCTAATACTTACCGTCTTTTAGACTATGAAACCTCGATGCATCCGATCGGTGCTCAGCTGTGCGGAAGCAAACCTCAGCTCGCCGGTAAATCCGCAAAAATTTTAGAAGATTTAGGGTTCGATGTGATCGATCTCAATTGCGGATGCCCTGTCGATAAAGTCACTAAAGACGGCAGCGGTTCCGGGATGCTAAAAAACTTAAATCTTGTGGGAGAAGTCCTCTCCAATATCATTGCAGCTGTCAAAGTTCCTGTGACGATCAAGATCCGAGCAGGCTGGGATGAAGGGTCGTTAGTCGGTCCGGAGATTGTCCAAATCGCTGAAAAAGCAGGAGCTAAAGCGATCTGCATCCATGGCAGAACGCGTGAGCAAGGGTATAAAGGAAGAGCTAATTGGGAATGGATCCGCGAGTGTAAACAAGCCGCAAAAAACATCTTAGTTATCGGTAATGGCGATCTATTTGATGCTCCGAGTGTCGAAAAGATGTTTTTGCAGACCGGCTGCGATGCGGTTCTTTTATCCCGAGGGACTTTTGGGACGCCTTGGATCATCGAAGATGTCTATAACTACCTTTCCGGCGCTCCGTTGACATTGCGGACAGCTCTAGATTACCGAGATGCCCTTTTGCAGCATCTTGAGTTTGTCAGCCTCTACCACGCTCCACGTAAAGCCGCGATGGATTTGAGAAGAATTGGCTGTTGGTATCTGAAGAAGGGTCAAGGAACCCGTCGTTTAAGAGAATCATTAAATAAATCGAGAACCTTGGATGAGATCCGTACTTTGATTATGGAATATCCATGGCATGAGACAGACTTTTCTACCCCAGTGCTAATGCCCGAAGAAGCAGAATGCTAGGTCACTTTATAGCTGTTGATGAATTGCTCCATCATTTTTAGAGCTTCAATCAAGGGAGCGGGATCGGCCCGATTCAGATAAGGCTCTAGTTCCGTCATATACCGTTTAAATTCCGTTAACACTTTATCTGTGAGTTTCTTGCCTTCATCTTTGTGATGGATGGCGGTGTTTTTGGAATGCCAGTGCATCTGTTTGCTCTCACCGATGAATTTTTCCATTTGTTGGTTGAGTTCATTGATGTTTTTTGACGTTTTGAGCATTTTTC
>CAZFXE010000050.1:0-9324 GCA_964522945.1 uncultured bacterium | reverse complement strand
CGTATGTTGTTCGTTGCTTTGTGTTCTGTTCTCCGTTTGGGGGGTTTAGCTCAGTTGGTAGAGCATCTGATTTGCATTCAGAGGGTCAGGAGTTCGAGTCTCCTAACCTCCATTCGCGGTTGTAGCTCAGTTGGTTAGAGCGCGACACTGATAATGTCGAGGTCCCAAGTTCAAATCTTGGTAACCGCATTCCTTTTTTCACCTAAATATTGATTTGCACTTTTATGCCCCCATTCCTAGAATGCGGTTTGATGAGCCATATTAAACGGATTGGGGTTAGCGGGGCAGCGGGGCAAATTTCTTATAGTTTGCTTTTCCGTCTGGCTGCAGGAGAACTCTTCGGATCCAAACAGCCTATCGCTTTGCATCTTCTTGAAGTTCCTGAAGGTCTCGAGAACCTCAAAGGCGTTGTCATGGAACTCGAGGACTGCGCTTTTCCACTTCTTACTGAAATCAAAATCGGCTCAGATCCTTCTCAGGTCTTTGAAGGCACAGATACAATCTTTCTCATTGGATCAAAACCTCGTGGTCCCGGCATGGAGAGAAAAGATCTCCTTGGCGACAATGGAAAAATTTTCGTTGGCCAAGGAAAGGCTATTGGACAAGTGGCTGCTAAAGATGCCGTCATCCTCGTTGTCGGTAATCCTTGCAACACTAATTGTCTTATCGCAAAGACACATGCCAAAAGAAGCGGCTTTTTTTCCATGACCCGCCTCGATCAAAATCGAGGAATGTCAATGCTGGCGGCTAAAGCAAAAGTTTCTGTCACAGCTGTAACGCATATGACAATCTGGGGCAATCACTCTTCGACGCAAGTGCCTGATTTCGTCAATGCCCGCATCCAGGGAAAACCTGTCTTAGAAGTGATCAAAGATCGTAAATGGCTTGAAGATGAGTTCATTCCTGAGGTCCAAAAACGGGGAGCTACTGTCATTGCTGCGCGCGGCAAATCTTCAGCAGCTTCTGCGGCTAACGCTGCATTAGATGCAATGAAGTCGCTTTACGAGCCGACTCCTGAAGGCCAGTGGTTTTCGATGTCACTGCCTTCCGATGGAAATTCGTATGGTATTGATGAGGGACTTTTCTTTTCATTTCCTTGCCGCTCTTTTGGCAACGGAAAGATTGAAATCGTGAAAAATGTTCCTTGGGACGATTTTTTAAAAAAGAAGATTGCCCTCACAGAAAAAGAACTGCTTGAAGAACGCGAACTGGTGAAACACCTCCTATGACAGAAGTCTTATTTGAAATTACCAAAGATCAGCTAGAGACAGGTCTCAGAGGCGTTCCCGTCGGATATTGCACGACATCTACTGTCGACCCGATGAAAGGTCTTTTCTATGCCGGCAAGCCTGTCACGGAGCTTTCTAATTGGCGTCCGGAAGAAGTGATCTATCTCATTATGTTTGGCAAAAAGGGAAGCCCAAAAGAGATCGATCAGTTTTTTGCTGATATGAGCAAGCGGTCAATGCTTAAACCAGAAACCGTCAAAGCGATCGAAAAGCTTCCGCGGGAAGGCCATCCGATGAAGCTTTTTTCCGCAGCTCTTCTAATCGCAGGGATGTTGGAGATCACGAACGACTATAAAGAAGACTGCCTGAATTTAATCGCTAAAGCTCCTTATCTAGTCGCACTTGTCATCAATCATCATGCAGGGTGGGGCCCCACACCGACTCCCCATCCGGAACTGGGCTATATGGAAAACTTTGCAGCGATGGTCAAAGCCCCCAATGCAGATCAGAAAAAACTGACAGAGGCTTTCCGGCTTTTCAATATCCTCCATTACGATCATGGGGGAGGCAATTTATCTACTTTTGTCGGTAAAGCTGTTGCTTCGAGTTTAGAAGACATGTACGGATCGATGGCCGCAGCGATGTGTGCTCTCGAGGGTCCTCGCCACGGCAGGGCCAATCAAGATTGTTTAGAGTTTCTCCGAGAAGTTGTTGAAGAGGTAGGTGAAAATGCGACAGCAGCACAAGTGGAGAAATTGATCCGTGACCGCCTGGCCACCAATAAATTGGTGTTTGGGTTTGGCCATGCAGTGCTTCGGATGGAAGATCCCCGCGCCCAAGTGGTCTATGATTATTTGAAAAAAAACTATTCTTCACATCCTTTAGTCAAGATCGCGCTTCATCTGCGCACGGAAGGAACGAAGGTCCTTTCAGAAAATCCTAAGATCTCCGACCCCCATCCTAACATCGATGCCATTTCAGGAACTCTATTGGTTGTGGCAGGGTTTGATTATCCTGAATATTTTACCACTCTTTTTGGTCTTTCCCGCATTGTCGGCATTGCCCGTCAGATCGTTTACGAGCGGGTAGAAGCTCGTGGCGGCAAGGGGACACCGATCATCCGCCCAAAATATCTTTACAGCGGTCCTAAAGTCTAGCTTTCAAAACTCAAATTTGAGAAAATGGCTGGCATGTTAGAAACCGAAGCCATGTTCAATCGGGCGTTAAAACATTCTTATACCCGTAAAAAATTCTTTCTTCTTTTTCCCGCTCTGATTGTGTGCGGGGTTCTTATCGTTTTATGCCATACGTTTTGGATCAACGCCAACCCTTGGGTCCGCGCTAGCTTGACATTTGTCCCCGCGTTTTTATGCGCAGGAATCTTGATGATCATCGGCGTGCCGCTGATCCGCCTCTATCACGATGAGATCAAAGAAAAGAAGCTCTCGGTGAATAAGACTCTGCGCCAGTCGTGGAAGCTCATGGGAGGAGTTGCCTGGTTGATTGTTCCCATTATGACGGCTTATATGGTCTTATGGTTTGTTTTGGGGATTTTTTATCTGTTTAAGCATATTCCAAGCGCTGGTGAGGCTTTGGGTGTCATCTTATCATTTGGACCGTTTCTGCTTATCTTTGGATCGTTTTTCCTCAGCGCTGTCAACTTACTCCTGCTTTTTTTCATGCCGCCCGTTGTTGCCCTAAAATCAACTGTGCGCTGGGAATTGGCTGAAGAAGTTCTCTTAAAAATCTGGAAACAGCCCTTTGTTCATTTGAAGCTGCTTGTTATGGGACTGCTTCCTTTAATCATCATCGTAGGATTTTTGATCTCATCTGCAGCCCTAACGGGCATGGCTCTTTTTGTCACGGAGAGAACATGGGCGATTTCTCTCCAGTGGTTCTTCATCATGATCCCTTTTGCAGCCCTTCTGACCCCTGCTCTTGCTTTCTTTTTCAACTTTGCTGCTGAAAGCTTTGTGTTACTTCAGCGAAGAGTTAAAAAATGAAGATCGCGATCATCGGCGCTGGCTTTGCAGGGCTTGGCTGCGCTTACTATTTATCGGAACATTTCGACGTTACTCTTTTTGATCTCAAGGGAATCGGAGGGGGAGCTTCTGGGATTTCCTCAGGACTGCTGCATCCGTATCCCGGAGAAAAAGGGCGCCGCAGCTGGCATGCTGCTGAAGCTCTGGAAGCAACCCGAGAATTGCTAACAGTCGCGCAGCAACACCTCGGCCAGCCTGTTGCAAATTACGACGGAATTCTCAAAGTCGGAGAATGCCTCGATCCCGGTGAAGATGTCGAGCAGCTAAGCGCAGATACATTTTTGATCAAATCCGGCATCACAGTGTTTCCTGAGCTTTATTTGCAGGGTCTTTGGCAGGCGTGCCAAAAGCGGGGAGTCAAGCTGGTGATCCAAAACATCGCAGCGCTGGACGAATTAAAAGAGTTTGATCAGATCGTTCTTGCCACAGGCGCCGGTATCAGAAACTTTCCAGAATGCCGCCATTTGAAGATCAACTTCGTCCGAGGGCAAGTGCTGACCTGCGTCCTCGATAAGCCTCTGGAGAGAAGCATTTCAGCCAAGCGTTACAAAGCAATGACGCCATCAGAGGGGATTTACCATCTCGGAGCGACGTATGAAAGAGACTTGATCGATGACAAGCCTTGCAAAGAGACAGCGATCGTTCTCTTGCAGCCGGAAACCGAAGTGCTCGATTGCCGTGCAGGCATCCGAGTGACAAATCCTGCCCATTATTTTCCAATTTTAGAGCAGATCGATCCCAAAACATGGGTGATGACAGCTTTTGGATCTAGAGGACTTCTCTATCACGCCTATTTTGGAAAAAAAATAAAACAAACGATTCTTGAGAATAATATATCGGGCTAGTAGGATCGCTCGTTATGGGTAAAAAATCTTTCAAAGGCAGAATCGTCAACAAGATCAAACGAGAACAAAGCTACCTGATTAAAGTTGAAGATCCTTTTATGAAAAATCAAGACAGACCGTCTCTTAAAGGACGCGTGCAGGCTCTGCCCAAAAATGCTTTTTGGCAACGTGTCGGCAGCTGGCCCTTTGTCGAAGAGGAAAAATACGTTGTATGAAAAATTCATTTCTTTTTCTTGGCACTGGAGCTTCGATGGGCACGCCTGTCGTGACTTGCAAATGCGAAGTCTGTACTTCCAGCGATCCTCTTAACCACCGTTTAAGACCTGCAGGGCTATTTAAGCTTGGCGAAGAAAGGTTTCTTGTCGATACAGGACCGGATTTCCGGTATCAAGCACTCAAATACGGTATTGACCGTCTCGATGGCGTCTTGATCACCCATACCCACTTTGACCATATTGCAGGGCTCGATGACCTCAGGGTCTATTATTTTTTACAGAAGCAGACACTACCATGTCTTCTCTCTCAAGAATCCCTAGATGAGATCAAAAAGACTCATGGTTATTTTTTTGAAAAGTCAAACGATGATGTCATGGGAGGGTCTAGGTTTAACTTTCAGGTCATCAAAAAAGATTTTGGCGTAGAGAAGTTCGGGGGTCATTCCTGGCAGATCATGAGTTTTGAGCAGGGCGGCATGAAGGTCACGGGCTTCCGGTTGGGCTCGTTTGCCTACGTCATGGACTTGAAGCATTTTACTCCCGAGATCTACGAGGCGCTGAAAGGTGTTGAAGTCTTGGTGATAAGCGCGCTAAGATATAGACCTTCACCGGCCCATTTGAGCATGGACGAGGCCATTGTCTTTGCGACCAAAATAGGCGCTAAAGAGACTTGGTTTTCCCATATTGCTCATGAACTCGATCACAAGGCGACCAATCAGCAGCTTCCTGCCGGTGTTAAGCTAGCTTACGACGGTCTGGAGATTCCAATTCATGTTGAATGAAAATAGTTTTAAAAATGCTAAGACAGCCCTCCTTCTTGGGTCTTATACCTCGACTAAGGACAAACCTCTTTGCGAAGATAATCTCAAGGAACTCGAGCGTCTTTGCGATACGTATGGTTTAGAAGCTGTCGCTAAAGTCGTTTCTCCCATTAAAAAGATCGATGCAGGCACCTTTTTAGGTTCGGGTAAGCTCGATGAAATGCTCAAAGCTAGTGATGAGCTCGGCGCTGATATCATTCTATTTGATGATGAGATCTCACCGAACCAGCAACGAAATCTCGAGAAATTCTTTCAACGTCCTGTCATCGATAGGACCGAGCTGATCATCGAAGTTTTTGCTCAGAGAGCACTGACCCGCGAAGCAAGACTCCAAGTCGAGCTTGCCAAGGTCAAGTACCAGCTTCCTCGTTTGAAGAGATTATGGACCCACCTTTCTCGTCAGGCCGGCAGCGGCGGCGGCGGTGGAAGCGGAGGAGCCTATTTGCGCGGTGAAGGGGAGACGCAGATCGAGCTCGATCGTCGGATGCTCAAACAGCGGGTTCTTCAGCTCCAAAAAGAGCTTGCGGTTGTTGAGAAACAACGGGAAACACAGCGGCGTCAAAGACTCCGTACAGGCATCCCCACATTTGCGATCGTCGGCTATACCAACGCAGGGAAATCAACGCTCCTCAATGCGATGACTAAAGCCGATGTTTTTGTTGAAGACAAACTCTTTGCCACTCTAGATACCACTACGAGAAAATTTACCCTTCCGAACCGGCAGGAAATTCTTCTTGTCGATACCGTAGGATTTATCCGAAAAATTCCCCACACGCTTGTCGCTGCTTTTAAAAGCACGCTCGAAGAAGCTGTCCACACCGATATTTTGCTCCACTTAGTCGATGTCAGCAATCCTCAAGCTGAACTCCAAGCAGAAGCGACCATGCACGTGCTCAAAGAACTCAAAGCAGATGACAGGCCGATCATCACCGTGCTCAATAAAATCGATGCCCTCGAAGATCCCAGTGTATTACATCGTTTTCGGCTGAAATACCCGAAAACCGTGCCGATCTCTGCTTTGACAGGAGAAGGTTTTGATCGTCTCATGGAGCAAATGATCGTCGAGATCGGATCACTGCGCAAAACCTATCGCCTTCGCATCCCGCAAAGCCACTACGCTCTGGTCAGCGAACTGATGCGCGAAGGAAAAGTCATCCAGTGCGACTATGAAGAAAACGACATCTTGCTGCATGTTGAAATCTCTGGACGTTATGATTCTAAAGTGCAACCCTTTATCTATGAATTTATCTAAGCTGCCAGTGCAAGAAAGACCCCGTGAGAGGCTCATTAAATTGGGTCCCGATGCTCTTTCTTTAACGGAACTGCTAGCGATTTTACTCACCACCGGTACCAAAGACCGATCTGTTCTCGAACTAGCCCATGAAATAGTCGTTCGTTTTGGATCGCCGCAAGCTCTTTTAGAAGCCTCCATCGCAGAACTGATGGAAGTCAAAGGGATCGGCCCTGCAAAAGCCATCCAACTCAAGGCTGCCTTTGGGATCTCCTTAAAAATCACCCCGAAGCCTTTTATTGCGACAGACCCCATCCATGCTAAAGAAGCTTATGAACTCGTCCGGCATGATCTTGCAGGTCAAAAGCAGGAGATGCTGATGGTCGTCCTCAAAGATGTGAAAGGACGGTTGATCGCTTTGAAAAAAATTTCAATCGGTACGCTTTCAGATGTTTTAGTTCATCCAAGAGAGGTTTTCTTTCCGGCAGTTAGACATAAAGCCAGCAGCTTGATTTTAGCTCACAATCATCCAAGTGGAGATCCGACGCCATCTAATGCAGATTTAGAGCTGACAAAGCACCTGATCCGGTCGAGCCGGGTCATGGGGATCCATCTCGATGATCATCTGATTATTGGATCAAGTTCTTTTGTTTCTCTGCGGGAATCTGGACTTCTGAGCTGCCCGTCTGGCTTTCTATCTTGCAAGACTTGACTGATTTGTCAAAGAGGCCCATAACGCCCGTTGTGAACATCTGAACAGCAATCAAAGAAATCACCATTCCACCAAGTCTTTCGCAGGCAATAAGGCCCTTCTGGCCGAGGAATGTTTTGATATTCGAAGAAGCTAAAAGAATCAAAGAAGAGCAAAGCCAAGCAAGACCGATCGGAAGCAACATCCAAAACGAGCCTTGGGCTTGCTGGGAATAGATCATCACCGCGGTAATCGCTCCCGGACCTGCAACAGCTGGGATCGCTAAAGGAAAGACAAACGGTTCGCGGTTGGGGACTTTCAGGTGGTTTTTCTTAGGGAAGATCATGCTCAGCGCAATCAAGAACAGCAGCGTTCCTCCAGCGATTCCGACGACACACTGATCGATCCCCAGAACTTTCAAGATCTCATTTCCGAAGAAGTTGAAGCAGACCAAAATGAAGAGGGCAATCAGCATCTCTCGGACGATAATTCGGCGTTGCTTCTTGGCAGAATAACTGTTGAGGATGCCCACAAAAAAAGGGACATTTCCCAAAGCATTGAGAACAAAGAATAGAGAAGTAGTTACACTAATAACTGACATAAACTTAACTTCCACATAAGGGGTGGTTAATATTTTGTCTATTGTTTACTGGTTGAAAGTTGAATCTTTTGGTCAGTTCATTGTAGGATTCACGGGATCCAATAAGCAGGAGAAAATAGGTTATGGTTATCAAAGCAGGGGTGATCGGAGGTTTTCAGACTGGAGTCGGAAGTGTGGCGGCAATAGCCTATGGAGCTTCATCGGGTCAAGCTTTCGTTTTTTCGACTGTTAATGTACTAATGTTGAGTATTCTAAAGCGTTTGATTAGTCCTTATCTTAAAAATACACGACAGTATGCTTTAGCTGAGATCACAACCCAGGCAACTTCAGGTTTAGCGGGTGTTTTAATGACACGCCTTATTTGTAAAAAGATGATTGATTGGAAGCAGACCCTTGCCAGCTCAGTGATATCTGATGCTGCAGTCATCTATGCCTGTCCTTTATTCGGAAAGTCGATGCCTCTTCAGCCTATTTTAGAAATAATGAATGGTTAACGCTTCGGAAAGGGGCATTTCTCATCGTATTGAGAACAAATAAGATAGAGGTGGTTGCACTAATAATAGGTAAGCTTAATTTCCAAATAAATGCTTTGCCGTTGTTTGTTTATTATTTAGTAGTTGAGAGGTTGGTTTTTTTAATAGTTCATGGTACAATCTTTACATTAAATAACAGGAGAAGATAGTAATGCGTATTCAAGCAGGGTTGATCGAGTGTGTTAAGGTTGGAGTTGGGTGTGTAGCGGCACAAGCTTATGGAGCGTGCGTGTGTCAAGCTGTCGTTTTCTCGTCTACGGATAGGCTAGTATCAAAAATTTTAACGGGTTTGATTCGTTCTTATCTTCAAGATACACGGCAGATTTCTTTAGCTGACATCGCAATTAAAGTCGTTTCTGGCTTAGCAGGTGTTTTAACGACTCGCCTTTTTTCTGAAAAGACGATTGATTGGAAGAGTGCTGTTGCTAGCTCAGCCATTTCTTCCTATGCTCACGCCTTTGCCCTTGGTTTCTTTATTCCGAAGCCGAAGACTTGATTTACATGCCTGAGAAGAAATTCCCAGGCATTTAGAAAGACTATTGCCAGAGAGCCAAGATGATGGCGCTGATAATAAATCCAACAATAGGATAGCCCACGTCGATGAGGGTTAGTTTTAAGCCGTGATTTCCCCAAAGCGATTTACAGGCCATGCTTGCTCCAGCAAAGCAAACACCTACCAATAAACCAAGGCAGATCGCCGGATGCACGGTCATAATCTCGAGACTGGAAACGAGAACAGCAATTCCCCAGACCTGCACGATGTTTAACAGGAAGGATGCCACAAACTTTTTCTGCATCTCGCTAGGATTTGGTTTATGAGTTTTTATCCCAAGCTTAGCCATTCCATTTTGCCAGGGTTTCTTAAATAAAACCGAAAACCAGACTGATCCGAGCGCCCAAAAAACAAGGGCTGCCACGAGGATCGCCCAATAATTCATCATACACATAAAAAACCTCCATTGGGGCCATTATGATCAAAACCCCACATTCCGTAAAAACATTTCTTAAATCATGACCTGCGGGATTGCTTTTCAGACGAAACTCGGGCATAATTTCTTGCTGTGGAACAAAAAAAGTATAAAATTTCTACTTTAGGGTGCCGGACGAATCAATATG
>CAZFXE010000049.1:0-9581 GCA_964522945.1 uncultured bacterium | reverse complement strand
TAATCATCTTTGATCTGGATGACACTTTAATCGATACCACGGGCTCCATCACTCCAGTGAAGCTGGAGCAGGCTCTGACCAAGATGGTCGACGCGGGGCTGCATGTGGGTGATTTTCAAGAAGCCCTGACCATTTTAAAAAGATTAGATACTGCAACTGAGAGCGCCTCTCAAACTCTTCTTGAATTTCTTGAAATAATTAATGCCGATAAAAAATATTTTGATGTCGGCCATGCTGAAGTTTATGGCCCGCTTCCTCAAGATTTTCCTGTGTATCCGATTGATCAAGCGTTAGATATCTTGTCAGAGCTTAGCTCAGAGCATCAAATAGCGCTTGTTTCGATGGGTAAACCGCAAGAGCAGCTCCTTAAACTGAAAAATGCTGGTATAGATTCAACAATTTTTAGTAAAATAGTCATCTCAGAAGACCGGGATAAAAAGCCCCACTATAAGACAATTCTTGACGAGCTTGGATTTGCTCCTTCTCAGACGATAGTTTGTGGAGATCGAGTCAAAAGAGATTTGTCGCCTGCAAAAGAATTGGGCTGCATCACGGTCCAGATGCAATGGGGAAGGGGGCTTAGCTCCCTATTGTCGGCATTGCCGCACTATATTGCGCGGGATGTCGATTACACCATAAAGAAATTAAGCCAGATAAAGGATATTTTAATCACACTATGACTAACAGCAATCAAATGAGTCCCGGAATGACCATCACTCTCGATGGAAATATCTATCGAGTCGAGTCATGCGTCAAAGTCACAGTCGCTAAAGGCAATCCTTTCATCAAGACAAAACTGAAAAATTTGATATCAGATGAGACAGTGGAGAAAAACTTCAAGCTCGGTCAGCCGATCTCTGAAGTAGCTTTAGCAGAGCGCAAGCTCGAATATCTGTATCTCGAAGGAAAAGATTATCTGTTCCTCGATGTCGGCAACCTCGAACAAGTTTTAGTTCCTGCCGGTGTTATTGGAGACAGAGTCAATTATCTCAAAGAAGGGATCGATGTCAAAGCAATGTGCTATGGCGTTTCGATCTTTTCAGTGGAACTTCCGCAGTTTCTCGAACTCATGGTCGTCAAGACCGAGACCTCAGAAGCTGCTTCTCCTCTAGCCAATGCCACAAAGATAGCTGTTTTAGAAACGGGTGCGAAAATCGAGGTCCCTCTCTTCGTAGAAACCGGGGATATCGTTAAAGTCGACACTCACACAAATGAATACATCCAACGCGTATAAGAGGTAACATGGAACTCAAGCAAGTCAAAGAATTGATGGCTGCGATGGAAAAAGCAGGCGTCGAGCGTTTACGGATCAAAGAGACAGATGGATATGAACTTGAGTTGGAGCGGAAAGGCGAACCTGCTACTCATGTTCATCATGTTCCTACTTATCACGCCCACGAGACGCATCCTGAAATTCATAGATTTCCCGCTCACGCAACACATCGCGAGCAAGAGCATCGAGCAGAAGAGAAAAAAGTCGATGGTAAATTCGTCACAGCTCCTCTTGTCGGAACGATGTACCATGCCGCTTCTCCTGAAGATGCAGTCTTTGTGAAAGTCGGCGACCGCGTCGATGAAAATACAATTGTTTGCATCATCGAAGCGATGAAAGTGATGAACGAAGTTAAAGCCGGCATAAGCGGGACGATTGCAGAAATCCTCATCGATAATGCCAATCCTGTTGAGTTTGGAACAAAACTATTTCGAGTTGTATGAAGAAAGTTCTTATCGCTAACCGTGGTGAAATTGCCATCCGTGTGATCCGGGCCTGCCATGACCTGGGACTCCAGACGGTCGCTGTCTATTCTCAAGCCGACAGCGAAGCGCTTCATGTTCTGCAAGCCGACGAAGCGATCTGTATCGGAGAAGCTCCTTCTCAACGGTCTTATCTTAAAGTCTCCAACATCTTATCCGCCTGTGAAATTACCGGCGCTGATGCCGTTCATCCCGGCTACGGATTTTTATCCGAAAATGCCAAATTTGCCTCTATCTGTGAAAGCAGCGGCCTAAACTTCATCGGACCCTCACCCACAGCCATTGCACTCCTAGGAGACAAAGCCCAAGCAAAAGCCGTCGCTAAAAAAGCCAAGTGCCCTGTGATCCCGGGATCTGATGGTATTGTTGCCGATGCTCAAATCGGCCTCAAAGAAGCGAAAAAAATCGGCTATCCGATCTTCATTAAAGCTGTCGGAGGCGGAGGCGGTAAAGGAATCCGCATCGCTTATAATCCCGAAGAATTCGCCCGGCAATTTGCAGCTGCTCGTACTGAAGCCCAAGTCAGCTTCAACAACCCTGAAGTCTATCTTGAGAAGATGATTGTGAACCCTCGCCACGTCGAGGTTCAAGTCATCGGGGATAAGCACGGAAATTACGTCTATCTCTACGAAAGAGACTGCACCATCCAAAGACGGCGTCAAAAACTCATTGAAGAAGCACCTAGCCCAATCCTAAGCGACAGCCTCCGCCGTAAGATCTGCGAAGCAGCTGTAGCCGTTGTGAAAACCGCTGGCTACTATTCCGCAGGAACTGTTGAGTTTCTTCTCGATGAAGATAAAAACTTCTATTTCATGGAAGTCAATACCCGGATCCAAGTTGAGCATACGATCACCGAAGAGCTCACTGGAATCGATCTCGTTACAGAACAGATCAAAATCGCTCAAGGCGCTAAGCTCTCCTTCCGTCAAAAAGACATCGAGATGAAAGGCCATATCATTCAGTTCCGCATCAACGCGGAAGATCCCACTAAGAACTTTGCCCCATGCCCTGGCCATCTCGAGTATTACATCGCTCCAGGAGGACCCCACGTTCGCGTCGATAGCGCCTGCTACGCCGGTTACCGGATCCCTCCAAATTACGATTCGATGGTCGCCAAGCTCATTGTCCGAGGAAAAAACCGGAAAGAAGCAATAGCAATAGCAAAACGCGCCTTAAGAGAGTTCCATATTGGCGGTGTCCATACGACGATTCCTTTCCACCTCTACATGCTCAACGATCCTCGCTTTTTGAATAACGACTATAACATCACCTACATCGATACCCTCATTGCCGATGGATGTAATTTTACTGAGAAAAAAGAATAGCATCGCTACTCATGACAACGACAATCCAAGATTTTAAACTTCTCATCTCTAAAGAACAAATCGACAGCCGTATTAAAGAAGTCGCAGCAGAGATCAATCAGCAATATCAAGGAAAAGAAATTACCCTTGTCATGGTGATGAAAGGCGCGATCTATTTAACTGCTGATCTCATGCGTGAAATTACAGTTCCTTGCATGCTGGAATTCGTCAGAGCTTCCAGCTATGGACTGGGGACGGTCAGTGGAGAGCTTACACTCCAAGGAATAGAAGATCTTTCGTTGCAAGGCAAGCATGTGATTATCATCGATGATATCTTCGATACTGGAAAAACCATGACCACAATTCAAGAAAAGCTGCTTCTCCAACAACCTGCAAGCCTCAAGACACTCGTGCTTCTTTTGAAAAACAGACCACGGACGATCGCCGATGTTCCAGACTATGTTCTTTTTCCGATTGAAGATGAATTTGTCATCGGTTATGGCCTAGATTATCAAGAGCATTACAGGGGCCTCCCAGGAGTTTTTACCAAATGAAAGGAATCGTACTCGCAGGTGGAAAAGGAACGCGCCTCTATCCTGTCACTTTAGGCACTTGCAAGCAGCTACTTCCTGTCTTCGACAAACCCCTCATTTATTATCCCCTTGCAGTCCTGATGCAAGCTGGCATCCGGGAAGTCTTAATCGTCACAACCCCCGAAGACCTCCACCGTTTTCAAGCTCTTTTCAAAGACGGCTCTCAATTTGGAATCTCGATAAGCTACGCCGTTCAAACTGAGCCCAAAGGAATCGCTGAAGTTTTTGTGGTCGGCGCTGATTTTATTGGCAAAGATTCCGTCTGCCTCATTCTTGGAGACAATATTTTTTACGGCCATAACATCGCCGATGTTGTCCGTCCTTGCACAGATCTCAAAGAAGGCTGCATCGTATTTGGTTATGAAGTCAACGACCCTGAGAGGTACGGCGTGATCGCTTTTGATGACGACGGCCGCATTAAAGACATCATCGAAAAACCAAAAGATCCTCCTTCTTCCTATGCTGTCACCGGTCTCTACTTCTACGATAACACCGTGATCGACATCGCAAAGGGCCTAAAACCTTCCAAGAGGGGAGAATACGAGATCACCGATGTCAACGTCGCCTATCTTCAGAAAAGGCAGCTCAAAGTTCGTTTGCTCGATCGCGGCTTTGCCTGGCTCGACACCGGAACTCACGATGCCCTCCAGAAAGCTTCCAGCTATGTCCAAACGATCCAAGAGCGTCAAGGCATTAAGATTGCCTGTCTCGAAGAGATCGCTTATCAACAAGGGTTTATTTCTTTTGAACAACTCGAAAGACTCGCCCAAAAAGCCTCCGTCAGCGAATACGGCCACTACCTGCAGAAACTCTGCATGAAGAGCGCCTTTACTCTCTAGATTTTACGCAAACGCTGTTCTTGCAATATGGCAGAGAGTGTTGAAGAAAAGATTAAGGAAACAGAGCGCACGATTGAAGCATATCAAAGAAAAAATGATGATTTTAAGTTAAAGGCTAATCAGCTCCAAGCCAAGTTAAATGAAGCTCGAGATACTATTTTACGGCTTCATGAAGAACAATATCAAAACTGTATAGAGAATCATCAATGGGCCGGGGCTTATTACCACCGGGGATTATTAAGCTTCTCTCAAGGCCAGATTAATGAGGCTTTCGAAGATATTCGAAGGTTCATGGATAGATTAAAAGACTCAGAAAAGAAGCTTCTTTCATCTGAAGAATACCTGAACGAAGGGATTATCCAATCAGAAGTTAATTTATACAATGACGCTATTGTTTCACTAAGCAAGGCCATCCAAAAAAATCCAAATAACAAAATGGCTTACTTTGAGCGTGCTGCTGCCTATTTTGAAACAGGTGAATTTGATTTAGCTCTAAGCGACTATCTTGCTTCCGGGATGCGTGCCACTATAGATGAACCTGGTGTTTCCTTTTCCAAGGATTACGCACAGGGTCTGGTAGATGGGATAAAAAAAGGTTTTACTGAAGAATTTGGCGAAGGACTTCCGGTGTGGAGTCCGATTTTGGGGGTAGGTCTTTGGGCGCTAACTTCTTCTCCATCACCCCACGCAAAGCTTGTTTCCGGAGTGTTAGCATGTATTGCAGCATCTGCAGCTTATGTCGCTGCAGATCAGATATCTTCCGAGCTAAAAGAGCTTGTGACAAATTGGGATCATTTAACGCAAAAAGAGCGCGGAGAAATATCAGGCTATCTTATCGGGAAATATGGGGTGGATATTTTCTTCATGGCAGGATCTGCCAAAATGATGAAGACTTACCAAGATTTGAAGAGGGCGAATAATGTACTAACTTTTGAAATGATGCTTCTTGAGGAAAGTCGAGTAGCTTCCTTGAAGAATCGGTATAAAGCTGTTGAAAAATACAAAAAGGATAAGGAGTACATAAAAAAATACTTTGGAAAAAATAGTTATTCAGAGCAGGAAATTAGAGATAATTTGAAGACAATGGGATACCAGATTCCGAAGAAACCTGATGGAATCCCTGATAATTTTATTACAAAATATGCGGATGGAGTAGGAATTTGCTACCATAATCCAGCCAATCCCAAACATGAGTATATCCGGCTTATGCCAGGCAATTCCAATAGTCCTAATCCAGCTCAGCAGCAGCCATATATTGTCCATTACAGGAGTGGAAAAGCATTAAATAGTAAAGGAAGTCTTGTTGACACACAAAATATAGAGGCCCATATCCCGCCTAATGAATATATTTACATAGCACCAAAAAAGAACTAGGAAATAAAATAGATGCTTATGACGACTCCTAAAGAGCTCTGGATACACAATGTTATTGAATCTTTAAAACAAATTGCTAGTGCCGAATTTCAGGAAAAAGGCTGGGTGAAGGATGAAATTCACGACTATTGTTGTTACATAGAAACCATAGCTGGTTTGAATCAAGAAGGCCTTTTTGATGAGTTTGTAGATGAAAAGGCAAAAGAATTTGGCTTTTCTGAAGAGCAAATCAAAAAATTGGTCCAATTTCGAAAAGCGATTTATGCATTTGATTCAAAATATGGTGGATGGGAGGATCCAAAAACGATTATTAGCGACCCAGACTGGCTCAAAATAAGAGAATTGGCAAAAGATGCCTTAAAAAGCCTCGGTATCGAAAAATATCTCGATCCTTCTAAATCCATATTCAAAGAAAGCTTATTAAGTCAGATCTACTATTTGACAGATCCAGACGCACAAGAGCGTTGGTGCATGCAAGAAAGGGCCTCAGAACAGCATTTTGATGAATTAATGAATGGTATGTTCAAAAAATGCAAATTTTCTGAGGTTGTTGCACATTACAAAGATTATGAGATTACTGATGATCAGGCTCAGACTCTTAGGAAGTTTTACGAGGCTTTAAAAGCATATCAAGAAAAAACCAAAGATACTCGAGATATAAGAGAGATCTTCGATGACGCTGAGTGGCATCAAATTCAAGCTCTTGCTGGTGAAGTTATTAAAGTTTTCGATTACAAGCCCTAATTAGGAAACTAAAAGTTCTCGCGGGCTGGGCATTTGCTGCAGTGACGAAGGGTGTTGCAAAAGGTAACTATTTTGACTGTGGCTAATCTCGTATCATGGACAAATCAACCTTGGAGAGATCTAAATTTCTATGTTGATATTCAGAAAGAAAGAGAATATCCCATGGTTTTATGTTGATTGTTTCTCCAATAGCAAAAGCTACAAAAGTACGATGCATTAAATTGATCCTATCCTTAGAATTTCGATCCGTCTTTTCCAGCAATACTTGATCGTAGGAGCCATCTTTAATAAATTCGCCCACTTTCTCATAGAGTGATTGGTAAACTTTTTTGTACTGTTCAGTCGTATAAAATTTACCAAGAGTTAGTTCTCTATATTTATCAAAGAGTACTTGTGCTTTTTGACTGCAGTTAAGATTCTGAAAGGCAGTAGAATTATTATCTAATACCTGCAAAAAAAACTTGGTGAATTCTGGGAGTTTTTTATCGTCATGAAGATGATTATAGAAATCACTCAGCACTCTTTCAAATTTCCGCATCTCTGGGAAGACATCAATGACTGATTCCAATGCCTCCCTATCAAACATTTTTTTCTCTTTTATGGGCTCCTTTCGGGACAGATAGGATCCTGCGCTTAAACAACTGCTTGAAGTGTGGCCATTGATACTTGTAAAGAGACTCATATATTCCCCCTAATCCTATTATCAAATTCAAGCTCTTGCTGGAGAAGTTGTTAAGGTTTTCGCAAACCTTGATAGTAAACTAAAAATTCTCTCGGGGTGGGCATTCGCTGCAGTGGCGCACGATGCCATCGACGACTTCATCTAAGTCATCTGTGATTGTGATCAGTTTGAAATCTTCCGGATCAATGTAATGGTCTTTTAGCGGAGAGGTTTTCAGCCAGTCTAGAAGGCCTGACCAGAAAGCTTTTCCGACCATAAAGACGGGGAAGTAGGAGATTTTTTTGGTCTTGATGAGGGTGAGAGCTTCAAAGAGCTCATCGAGTGTTCCAAAACCTCCGGGAAAGACCACGAAAGCTTGCGCATAACGGACGAACATCACTTTACGGACAAAGAAGTACCGGAACTTAAATAGATATTTCTGATCGATGAAAGGATTGGGTTTTTCTTCGGTCGGAAGATCGATGCAAAGGCCGCACGATTTTCCGCCGACAGCTTGAGCGCCTTCGTTTGCAGCTTCCATCATGCCGGGTCCGCCGCCGGTGATGATTCCAAAACCTTTTTTAGCGATCTTTGAGGCTAAGACAGCGGCTTGTTGATAATGGGGATTATCACCGGGCGCTTGTGAACCTCCGAAGATTGCAACCGAGGGCCCTAGCGATAGCATATTTTCAAATCCGTCGACAAATTCCGATAGGATCCTGAAAAGCCTCCAGGCATCCCACTCGTGCGAGTGTGTGATTGAATTAGGCATGGTGGAAAGGGGGTCGGTATTTTTTCTTATAAGGGAGATGCGCCTGTTTGCCATAGACGACCTCATGGAGGTTTTCAATCGCCATGAACGCCATAGGATCTTCCCGGAGAACGATCTCTTTCAGTTCAGCGAGGTCCAAACGTTCGATGATGATGTAAAGAATTTCTCGACTGTCGCCTGAAAATCCTCCCTTGCCATGCATGACTGTGAGTCCAAGACCCAGTTCATCCATGATAATTGTGGCCATCTCTTTAGGTTTTGATGAGATGATCAAGACCGATTTAAGCTCATCAATACCCATGATGACCAGGTCGATCATTTTAAAGGCGACGATGTACAAGATCATTGACTGAAGGGCAAAGTGCCAGTTGTTAAAGATCCAGCCGTAAGCTCCGAAGATGAAGATGTTGATGAACAAGACGACTTGTCCGACGGTAAATCCTTTCTTACGGTTGATCAAAATTGCTAAAATTTCGGTTCCGTCTGTGCAGCCACCGTGGCGGATGATGAGTCCAACGCCGACACCCAACAGCGCACCGCCTACGACAATCACTTCAATTGGATCGCCAAGGAAAGGAGGGAAGTGGGAAGTCACCATCAAAAATCCAGCGAACATAAGAACAGCAACCGACATATAAATTACAAAACTGCGCCGGATATGCCGAAAGGCCAAATAAACAAACGGCAGGTTTAAAACGACCAACAGGTAAGGTAAATAAGCCTCTCCAAAAAGTTTAGAGAAGATCAAAGCAATACCAACGATGCCACCGTCAATCAGAGAGTTTGGAAGTAGGAAGACTTCGATGGAAAAGGCTGCTAAAAAAGCGCCTATGGTAATCCACATATACATGGAAAAGTGCTGCTTGGCTGTTTTACGTATCGCGGGCATAAATCCTATTATTGGGTATTTTTTTCTACTGGTAAGCCTTCACTATTCCAGAGTTTTAATTGTTCGACAAGAGGTTCTGTGCAACCGCTTTCATTTTGGTAATTTTGACAGCATGTAAGGCCGATTCTTTCCAAGTTATCGATATACGGATTGAGCTGTCGAAAAGTTCGGATTTTTTGAAAAAATCCCGGTACGGTATCTGCAACCATTTTTTCGACTAAGTATCTCATGTCCTTTGAGACTTTTCTGACCCTCTGGCGGCAGTCATAGGCAGAGACGTGTTCTTTTTCAGTTGCCATTGCGGGTGGGAGATTTTGCTCTTGTTTATGGCAAGCGGCGCAGGCCAGCTCTTTGAGATGCTGAGATGCTTTGTGTTGTCTTCCTAAGGCGATGTCGCAAACCGCTTCTCCAAATAGAGCTGCAGAGTTTCCAGATTTAGCTGCACGGTGGAAATGTCTCGAAGCTTGGATATAGTCCTTTTGATTGATTAATTTGATTCCTTCTTCAAATTCATCTCCTTGAAGAGAGGATAGAAAAAGGAAGAAACAAACAAAATATTTCATTCCCTAGATGTAATGAGTTGAAGATTAAAAAGCAAAGAATCTCGCGGGAGACGGGGCTCGAACCCGCAACCTCTGCCGTGACAGGGC
>CAZFXE010000048.1:0-10000 GCA_964522945.1 uncultured bacterium | reverse complement strand
TAACCACCCGGTTCGAAGCCGGGTACTCTATCCGATTGAGCTATCGGTGCAAAGGTGTAAGATAGTAGCAAAACAGGTGCTTAAAAGGAAGTAGAGCATTATTCTAAGGGTTATGGCGGAAGAAAGAGCCGAGGGCATCGTCCTCAGAAGTACGATCTACAAAGAGACCCATCGGATCATCACGCTGTTTACCTCTGAGGCTGGCCTAATCAGCTTGATGGTCAAGGGCGTGAAGACGCCTGAAAGAATGGTTTTGTTGAGTCCTTTTTCCCATATTGAAGTCTTTTTTCGAAAAAAACTCTCCGATCTCTATTTGTTAAAAGACGGATCACTAATCGCTGATAATTTATTTTTAAGAGAAAAATGGGATTATTTAGAAACAGCGGGCAAAATGGGACAGATGATCCTGCATTCTCAGATGCCGGGCAAGCCTGCCCCCCTGCTCTATGCTCTATTTTTGGCATGCTTAAAGCAGCTGCCTAAGTTCGAAGAACCAGCGCCTTTATTATTACTTTTTTATTTGAAACTGCTGACACATGAAGGGGTCTTGTCTTTAGATGACAGGGCTGCTTTTCCTATCCCCCTTTCTTCAGAAGAATGGGATATTATGATGGAGCTAGCCCAGAGTAAATCATTTAAAGGGCTGCACAAGAGAAAAGGGTTAACTTCTCTCTTGCAACAACTCGAAAAAAATTTCAAAGATATCGTATAAGATTTGCGAGAGGTGGGACTTGAACCCACATTGAGTTTCCTCACTACCACCTCAAGGTAGCGCGTCTGCCAATTTCGCCACTCCCGCAAAATGAGGACTAGATCTTAATGGGTCGGAAAAAAGAAATCAACATGAGAAGCCGATTAAATATTTCCTTGTCACCCCGCACCTTCCCTTTAAACGGCCTGTAGGCTATAGTCACGCTTAAGATGCGATGTACCACTTACTGCACGGCCGCGGCTTATGATATACCCCGGCTTTTCCAGTCCTTACAGAAATTCGGCTCAGCTCAAGTATTCCGCGATTGCGCGCATATTCTGATCAAAGAAGATCGGAAACCCAAGGGAGATATCTTCTACTTTTCCTATGGCTGCGTCGTCTTATGGGGATTTACCGATGAGGAAGAACAAGCCATTTTAGGATCTCTTAAAGAATTCGAAAAGAATTCTATTCCTAAAGCTGAAATGGATGAGTTCACCTTCGGGTACGGCGACAATATGAGGATCGAAGAAGATGAGATCATTCTTCAAACGAAAAATACCCTGACCAAATTAGCGATTTCTTACGGACTTGCTCAGTCTGTGAAATTGACGACCTTCGAAGAGACGATTCAAAAGACCATTGATAATACGAAATACCTTCCTGAAGACTTGGCAACAAAGGGGAAAATCGTCTTATCGAGAAAAGAAATCTCCCGGAAAATGGGCGAGCTGTTC
Source organism: uncultured bacterium (assembly GCA_964522945.1). Taxonomy (GTDB): domain Bacteria; phylum Chlamydiota; class Chlamydiia; order Chlamydiales; family Rhabdochlamydiaceae; genus PALSA-1444. Next base: position 8,572 of record CAZFXE010000048.1, on the reverse strand, counting down.
ATCGAAAGAAACTTCATCAGCCTTCATTCAGAAATCTTGGATACACCAGAGTTTTTCTGGAACTATCCTGAACTTGAGCCTTTCTACCGCCGGACCTCTCATTATCTGGACGTGACCAAGAGAGTCGAAGTCCTTAATAAGAGACTTGGCGTGGTGCATGAACTGTTTGAGATCTTAAGCAATGAGCTGAACCATCAACACTCATCCCGTCTTGAGTGGACCATCATCATTTTGATTTTCATCGAGATCATGATCGTGGTCATGCGAGATCTGTTCCACATCATATGAAATCTGTTTTACTCGGACTTATCTGGCTCTATCAGTGGACGATCGGTCCGGTGATTGGAAACCGCTGCCGGTTTTATCCAAGCTGCTCGAATTATTCCAAAGAAGCCCTGCAAAAACATGGTGTTTTTAAAGGACTTTGGCTGACTGTATGCAGACTCTGCAGATGCCATCCGTGGAATCCAGGCGGCATCGATTTCCCCTAACTTAGTGCAAATAAATAGCAAATTGCTATAGTCAGATTTTTAAGGGGAAATAGCATGCATAAGGAAAGCGCGGTTTTGAGTTTTTTCCAAAAGATCTGCCGATTTAACTTCGGCAATTTCGAAAGAGAGGAATTCAAAAAGTTTCTTAGAATGGGGCTCATCTTTGCCCTGATCATTGGAGTTTATTGGACGCTCAGACCTTTAAAAGACGCCCTCTTTATTCACTTGGCAGGCAAGCTTCAGCTTCCCTATGCGAAAACAGTCTCGGTCATTGCTCTGCTGCCGCTGGTGATGTTTTATACAAAACTTTTAGAAAAAACATCCCGCGAAAGGATGCTGAGAATCCTCCCTACCTTTTATGGCTTTGCAGTGCTTTTCTTTGCCGTTTGCATGTTTTTTGCCCAAGGCTCATCCGAAGAAATCGCCAGAAGGACAACTCTTTTCTCATGGGCGACAACTGGTTTGGGATATGTCTGGTACGTCTTTGTGGAGAGCTTCGGGTCGTTGGTTATCGCGCTCTTTTGGGCATTTGCCGCTGACACAACAGATCCGACTTCAGCTAAACGAGGTTTTCCGCTTGTCGTTGCAATCGGACAAATCGGTGGAATTCTTTTTCCTTACGGGATCGGAGGGCTGCCTCATCGTCTAGGGCTGTCGACCGATACGCTCTCAATGGTCATCCTGGGAGGGCTTATTTTGCTGATCCTTCCCCTATTGAAGTATTTTCTGAAAGCGACACCGTCGCATTTGATGGCCTCATTCGAAGGAAAAAACGAAAAAGCTGTTGAAAAAAAGCAAGAACCTGGCTTTTTAGAAGGGCTTAAACTCCTGCTCAAACATAAGTACCTTTTGGGAATTTTCGCTGCCAACTTCATTTATGAAGTCGTTGTCACGATCTTTGACTTCAACTTCAAGGTGGCCGCAAGCTCCCATTATACTGGGGTCGCCTTGACCCATTATTTAAGCCTATATGGCTCTAGCGTCAACGTCGTCTCTTTGGGCTGCCTCTTGCTCGGTATCAGTAACGTCACACGCTTCTTAGGAGTTGGAGTTGCCCTGGCTGCTATGCCTGTCATTGTCGGAGCTGCCCTCGTTGGCTTTTTAAGCATGGATTCTCTGAGATTCCTCTTTATGCTCATGGTCGGCTCTAAAGCGATCAACTACGCCTTGAACGGCCCTGCTTTAAAACAGCTCTACATCCCGACAACTCCCGATGTTAAGTTCAAAGCGCAAGCCTGGATTGAAACTTTCGGATCCCGTTCATCTAAACAAGCTGGCTCCGTATTCAATATGTCGCTTGCTCCTCTTCAAAAAGGATTTGGCGAGCTCGTCGGCAAGGCTCACTACATGATGCTCAGCGGTGTGATTTGCTTCCCACTGCTTGGGTTATGGTTTGTTGTCGCCATTTTCTTGGGAAGGAAGTTCAAGAAAGCTGTACATGAGAAGTCAGTCATCTGCTAATAACCTAACTAGAGGTGTGCATGAAAGGACTAAAGCGTTTTTTCCAGACTGTGACCGGAGGTTACTACACCTATCTTCTTGCTCTCCTTTTGGTTTTGTTTGCCATGCGGCCCTACAATCAAGGACTCACCTATTTAGTTGTCTGGGAATTTTTCCTCACCTTAGCCTTCTTTTCTGCGATCTTCAACTGCAACCATCATAGAAAAGTTAGAATCGCTGCCTTCATTTTAGCTTTCCCGACTCTATTTTTTAGTTGGCTTGAACTTTTTCACCCCACGGAAATGATCTTTACAATCACCATTTCTCTAGCGATCGTCTTCATGGGTTTATGCACTATCTCGACTCTTTACGACGTGATTAGGCGCGCGAAGGTCACCTTGGAGACCTTAAGAGGGGTCGTGTGCGCCTATTTCATGATTGCCTTTATTTTTGCCTACATCTACTTCTTATTGGAATATCTTTTTCCGGGATCTTTCCATCTGATCATCCGTGATGTTAATTTCGTGACCTACAGCCGAGATCTTTCTCAATTAATGTATTTTAGTTTCATCACACTGCTCACGATAGGATTTGGAGATATCACCGCAACTCTTAACGTCAGTCAAACCTTCGTTGTTTTGGAAGGGATTATTGGACAATTTTATATCGCTATATTAGTCGCAAGGATCGTCTCAGTCTATTCAATTTTAGCTGATAAACAGTTACTGAAAGATTTTGAAAGAGACCTCGAGAAGAAAAAAATAGTCAGAAAATCTAAGGGATAACAAGCTCATTGCCGGGCCGCAGCTTGTCTGTCTCTAGATGATTAGCTTTTTTTAGCGCATCAATCGAGACTTTGTATTTCCGAGCGATTTTCCAAAGATTCTCCCCTGACTGCACAATATGAGTTCTTTTTCTCTTCACAGAGACAGCAGCTGGTGCTGCTATCACCTGCTCCTGGACTGCAAGCCGATCTTGTAGCAGCGTTGGGGCAAATGTTTGCAACGTCACGAGATGGTCGTACGGTTCGGGACAAGGAAGATCTGAAAAAGCGTACAGTTTTTCTGCTGCTTTTTTCCAAATGGCATCGGAACGCGGACAGATGATGATCTCCTTTAAGAAGGTGTCTAAAGCGGCTGTTGGGGTCGAAAAAAGATCTAGAAATACCATCAAATCAGGATCGTCAAGTTTTTTGAGAATATAATCACGGTCCCATTCCAAAAGAATCTTGGCAGCCAAAACAGATCGGCAACGGACATAGGTAGAAAGAAGATTTTTTAAACGGAGGGGTGACAAGTCCTGAGAGAGTTTCTGTTCTTGGGTAAACTGCTCTATCAATGACCAGTCGCCTTGAGAGATTACCTCGATGACATATTCTGAGGGTAAAGGCACTCCTGCCCGATTAAAAAGAGTCATCAAAGTCGTGAATTCTGGTGTGAGATAGAATGCTTCGAGAAGAGAAGACTCCCGCGGCATTTTTGCTTGTTTAAGCTCAAAAAAGAGCCCCTTGGTCGTAAAAGGAAATTTTTCAGTCTTAATGAATTGCACGATCCCTTGAAACTGATCTTCAGTTATTCCTGGATAGACCGTAATATCGACTTGTTCAGGACCGTCTTTTCGCTGAAAGGTAAGCATTCTTTTTTGAAGTGGAGAGCCGTGAAGAGCCCTTTCCAAGTTAATGAAATGAAATGCAGCCAAGCTCGCCAATGCCAAATCCCTTTTTTTATAACCACCTTCAATCGGGTCTTGATTCCCCAGCATATCAACCAGTTCTGCATAGGACATCGTGGCAAAATGAGCAATTGTTTCAGCATTAGTCAGTTGTTTTGGATTGTTAGATGTCGGCTGGAGCTCAAAGGCCACCGCTTCTTTTTTATCGCGCACGATAAAGTAAAAAAAGGATGTGAGAAGACCGATGTTCAAAGCGCCGCTAAAAATCAGTGCTTGGGTTAAAAAACGGCCCTTTTTTGCCCACTGTTCTTGCAGAGGAGTATTCAAATGTGGTATCCTTACTTTTCATATCAATTTAGCTGTAGGAAAGTTTAAATGAAAGTCCCACTCTCATGGTTGAAAGAGTTTTTGCCCCTGAATGCAACAGCTCAAGAGATTTCTGATACATTGACCTCTCTCGGCATTGAAGTTGAAAAAATTATTGGTCTGACTTCAACGTTTACAGGCGTTGTTGTCGGAAAAGTCCTTAAAGCCGAGCAGCATCCCAACGCCGACCGTCTCCGCGTTGCTACTGTGACCGATGGGACAGAAGAATTTCAAATCGTCTGCGGAGCTCCCAACTGCCACGCCGGTATTTTGACCCCTCTTGCCCGCATCGGAGCTGAGCTCACAGATGCCGAAGGAAAAAAATGGAAGATCAAAAAAAGCAAACTGCGCGATGTCGAATCATCCGGCATGCTGTGCTCCGGAAAAGATCTCAACCTCTCTGAAGAAGCCGACGGGATCATCGAACTACCCTCTGATGCAATTTTGGGCTCTGATTTTTCCAGTTATGTCACTGACCCTGTCTTTGATATTTCTCTCACACCAAACTTGGGCCATGTATTAAGCGTTTTAGGAGTTGCACGGGAACTAGCTGCTGCTTATAAAACAGCCGCCAAACGACCGGCCATTGACCTCAAAGAGACCGGCCATAAAAAAATCGACGTTGAAGTGACCGATCCTAAACTCTGTCCCCGCTACGCCTGCAGGATCATGACCCAAATTAAAGTCGGACCCTCTCCCGAATGGCTCCAAAAACGGCTAATCGCTTGCGGCCTACGACCTGTTAATAACATCATCGACATCGGAAACTATGTCATGTGGGAGCTTGGACAGCCTCTTCATATTTTTGATCTGGACCAAGTCAAAGAAAAAATCATTGTCGGACCAATACAATCACCGATTTCCTTGGAAACTCTCGATGGAAAACAACGGGAACTCCCTCCCCAAACACTGATGATCCAAGATGCCGCCCAATCATTTTCTCGGCCACTGGCCATTGCCGGCATCATGGGAGGATTGACATCGTCAGCAACCGAAAAAACAACCAACATTTTGATCGAATCCGCAGTTTTTGATGCAGGATCGATCCGCAGATCAAGCCGTCTCTTGGATCTCAAAACAGACGCCTCTTACCGTTTTGATCGTGGAATCGATGGTGCAAATGCCGTCCATGCATTGGACCGCGCTGCTGCCTTGATCCAAGAAATTGCCGGCGGAGAGGTCCATCCTCTTGTCGATATCAAAGCGCATGCTTTTACCCGCCGCATGATCCCCTGCAGATTGTCAAAACTGCAGCAAATGCTCGGTTTTTCCTTAGGGTTAAGCGAAGCGGCTTCTCTTTTCGAAAGACTTGAGATGCAGGTGAAGACCTCTCAAGATATTTTAGAGGTGATGGTTCCGACTTACAGAAATGATCTTCAAATCGAAGTTGACTTGATCGAAGAAGCAGCGCGCCTCTACGGCTATAATAACATTCCTCGCAAACCTCCTGTTTATACAGGATCGGCCCTTGCCGACGCTCCTCTTTATCGATTGGAAAAAGAGATGCGAAATCTTTTACTCGAACAAGGACTCCAAGAATGCGTCACCTGCGATCTCATTAGCCCCACTCTAGCTGAGCTGACCATGGAAAAGGGAATCCCTGAAAACAGCACTATCCACGTGCTCCATCCCCGATCCATCGATCAATCCGTGCTGCGCACTTCTTTAATGGGCGGCCTGCTCCAAGCCGTAAAGCACAACATCAATCACCAAGTTGAAACGATGGCTGCATTTGAAGTCGGAAGAATCCACTTCCGAGAAAAAAATGAATTCCTGGAAGCCTCTTGCACAGGAATTTTATTAACAGGAAAAAGCCGTCAGCACCATTTTGACCGCAAACCTCAAGAATTTGACTTTTTTGATTTGAAAGGCATGGCTGAAAATCTTTGCGATGCTCTGCGCATTGCAAGGTATTCCTTTGAGCCTTCACACCTGCATACGCTGCATCCTTGGCGCCAAGCCAAAATCAAAAGCGGAGATGTCACTATTGGAGTTTTGGGAGAAGTTCATCCCCAGCTTCTTTTGAAACTCGACATCCACCAAAGAGTCTTCTATGCAGAACTGAATTTAAATGACATTCTGGCCCTTAAGAAAAAGGGCAAAAACTTTTCTGAACTTGCAGCCTTCCCCTCATCCGAGCGGGATTGGACGATCACATTGAAAGAAAATGTCCCTATCACAACGATCACGCAGGCGATCGAGAGAATTAAATCACCCTACTTAGAACATTTTTATCTTTTGGATCTTTATACCAGCGATCAACTCGGGAAAGACCGCAAAAATGCGACTTTTAGATTGAGCTATCGAGACCCCTCTAAGACCATGGCATTTGAAGTTGTCGAGCAAGAACATCAAAAACTCACACATTCTGTAGCGGAAAAGTTGCGGGATTGCTTATTATGAGGACAAGAGCGTGTTCACAAACTTAGACATTTATCTTTTATAAAAATTTCTGATTTCGTAAACATACTCTAAAGGAAGGTTTCTCATGAGCCGCTATCTCTATATACTGGGCTTTTTTAGTCTTTTTCTTGCTGGATGCTGCAAAGACAAGCAAGAATGCAACGTCGTTTCGACGCGCTATATCCACAAATATGGCTATGCCGTTTCAAAAGATGAATTCGAAGAACGAAAATATCCCGGTCAAGTCGTCACTGCCCTCAAAAATGGCGTTACGATTACATCTACTTACGAAAATGGCGTCTTGCATGGACTTTGCAGACACACATTCCCTCATAGTCAGACGATAGAAACCGACCACTTATACAATCAGGGCTCTCTTGTGAAAGTCAACGTCTATGACGTTACAGGAATGCCGCTCCGTGAAGAAGTGGTTCTCTCTCCAACCCGCAGCGCTTCTACAAAATGGTATAGCGCTGGAACTCCCCTTTCAATCGAAGAGTTCGCAGGGAAAGAACTGGTAGAAGCACAATATTTCAATCGTCAGAATGAAGTCGAAGCTCGAGTTCAGAAAGGCAAAGGAACTCGCGTTGCTCGCAATATCCAAGGAATTTTGCTATCCAAAGATGAGATCGAAGAGGGCTACGTCACAAAACGAGAGACTTTCTACTCAAATGGATCTCCTGAAAGCGTCGCTTACTACGTCCGCGGCATCCTCCATGGAGAAACAAAAAGCTTCACTGAAAACGGCGAGCCGCTTGCAGTTAAAGAATATATCGCTGGAAAGCTCCACGGTAAAACAACCTTCTTTAAAAACGGCGCCCGTTTTGTTGACGTCCACTATTTAGACGGCCTCAAAAACGGCCTTGAAATCCACTATATCGACGGTAATGTCGTTTCTCAGGAAATCGTTTGGGAAAATGACCATAAACACGGCCCTTCTAAGTACTATGTCGATGGAATTGCCCAAGTAGAATACTACTATGATGGAGACTTTGTTTCGGAAGCGAAATGGAAAGAGCTCAATCAGCTCGATGATATGATCAACCGGATCAGTCCTGCTGTTGCATGGAAATAATTAGCACAAGGCCCGGCATCCGGGTCCAGGTCCATTTTAAGGCTGGTTCTCTTGAGAGGATCAGCCTTTTTTCATCCCCAGAGCTTTCCTTAGATACCCAATTTTGTCCACAAGACCAAGTAGAGCTCTTCAGAGCCTGGCTCAAAGCCTACTCTCAGGGACAATTCATCCCGCTGGCCCTAGCCCTTCCCAGCGATACTTTCCAAGGCGATGTTCTTAGATTTTTACAGACAATAGAGTGGGGATCCGTTTGTTCCTACAAGGATGTGGCAAAAGCTGTCGGCAGCCCTCGGGCTGCAAGAGCTGTCGGCAATATCTGCCGAGGCAATCCCTTCCCACTTCTTATTCCATGTCATCGGGTGATCAGATCAGATGGAGAGATAGGCTGTTACACTCCCGACCCATCTCTCAAAAGACAACTTCTTCAGTTTGAAGGAGTTACATTCTCTACAACAGAAACAACTTCTTGAGCTGCATCTTTTTGCCCGGCCGTAGAAGCCTCTGAGCTTGTAACACCCTTGCCGCAGCTTTTATCCTTACGTGGACAATCGTTGTTGTCGTTGCTGTTTGCACAACCCATTAATAGAGCTAATCCTAACACTGCAAATACACTTTTCATATTTTCCTCCTATTTTCCTGGCATGATTCTTGCATATCTCAAATTATGACTTTATAGCAAGGAGGCAATTATGGAAAAAGAAAAAATGTTAAAAAGGATTTCCGAGCTGGAAACTATTAATGATCAATTACTTACAGAGCTAAATTACCTAGATCAGCTTCTAAAGCAGATCGGCTTTGAACAAGGCCTAATTACCTTAAAGGCTGCAGCTCATGAACTTATAGAAGAAGAAAACCAGAAAGAAGAAAGAGCTTAATTAAGCATAATTAAAGACATTAATACATAGTAGTATTATAATATTTATGTTATAATAGTTTTAAATTTAATAACTATTATGACAACGAATATTACATTTAATTTTGGAAAAGACTCAGACTCGAACCTGCGCGTCTTAAGTGCAGTGCATGGCGCTACCCCCATAGCTGTAGAATCTAACAAGCTGACCACTACCGTTTCGAATATTTTTGATACCCTCATCTCAAAAAATCCCCTTAAATACCAAGTGGC